>CALJBF010000251.1 GCA_938027385.1 uncultured Porphyromonadaceae bacterium
GCTCGAACTGTACCACACAAGCGGGGCCACACCCTTCCCGCGGGCATAGGCGGCCAGCTCCTCCATCCCCGTGCGGCCGATATTCACATCCCATCCGGCGTCTATCAGCGTATAGGGGTAGCCCATTGCGGCTGCCAGGTCGATAAATTTCCTTATGTCGTCACGGTTGATGCTGTTGTCCTGCCAGAGAATCCAGCTCCAGGTGCCTTTGCCGGGGGCATATTGTTCGGCAGACTCAAAACGTGGCTCCACGACATCCCACGCCACGGTGGTCTCCACCACCGGTTTCAGCGTGTTGCCCACGGTAATGGTACGCCAGGGTGTTGCGCCGGGGAGCGCAAATGCCGGCTCAGAGGTGCCGTTGCCGTTGTTCTCTGCCTCCATCGGGAACGCGATGCGGAACACCCCGTCCTTGCGGTCAGCAAGACGCGAGGCGCAGTAACGACGGTCAACACCGGTCTCGCCGATCAGCGCCCAGCCATCGTCGCCGACTCGGAACAGCGCCGGGAAAGTGAACCCATGGCCGTACTGCGATTTCGTATCGACCGGGGCATCGATAATATATTCCTCCTCATAGCTGGGCTTAGTGCGTTTCCACCCTATCATGGCGTCGCTCTGCGGCGTCAGGAACCCGGTGGCACAGTCGGGCAGACGGAAACCGGTCTTCTCCTCCATCACCCTGGCCGAACGGCGCTCGCCCGACGCGGGGAGCAGGTAGCGGAAAGCCACGTCATTGTCGGCCACAAGAAACTCTACATTGACCGGCACGCCGTCGGAATTCACGAAACCGCATGTCAGCGAGCGTGCGTCAAATTCGGGGTGCGACCTCTTTATGCGGTCAAGAGTATAGCTCTGATGCACCTCGCCATCCTCGACCGATTTCAGCACCAGTCCGTTTGAAAGGTCGGCGAAATCTGTGACCAGGCCGAGCGGCGAGTCGCCGATTATCGTTTTTCCGTCATAGCTTACCGAATAGACCGGCGCGCCCCCGGCCACATCCACATTTACAGTCAGGCGCCCGTCGGGGCCGCTGACAGAGGCCGAGCCTATCCCCTTCTGCGGGTCGCCCCATTTCTCCTTAAGGCGCGCCATTTCGTCGGCAGTGACAGGGATGACCGTGCCGTGGCGCGGATGGAAGTTCAAGGACACCTTGCGATCGGTGTTCCAGAAATTTACCAGATCGGTGGTATCGGAGAAATCATAGCCCCCCATCATGTACACGTCGTACATAAGGATATACTTATCTTGACCGATAAGCTTGAACGTTCCTGCCCCCTCGACAGCCTCCTTGGTCTGCTGTTTGTAGTCGGGCTGCTCGATCCACTTGCCTGAGGTGAGGTTGCGTGTCGTGGCCGAACGGATACCGTTGCCATGCCCCTCGGTCTTGTAGAAGAGATGATACACCCCGTCTTTGTAGACAATATCGCCGTCGATGCACGATTTGCCGTCGGCGGGGACAAAAAACGGTTTCGGCGTCCCCTCGATATCGGTGAAATCCTTGTTGGCGTAAGCGTAGTAAATGATGTCGGGGCCGTCGCCATGTTTCATCGACCAGTAGACGAGCATCTTGCGGGCTTTAGGATCGTATATCGTCTGCGGTGCCCAGACACGTTTCAGATCCTCCTGTCCGGGATATTTTTTCTGAATGTTTATGGCCGAGTGCGTCCAGTTTATGAGGTCGCATGACTTCAGCAACACCATGCCGCGGTTCGAGTCCCAGCCGAGCGCGCTAACCATATCGGTCACCACCATGTAGAAACAGTTGTCGGGCCCGCGCAGTATATGCGGGTCGCGCACGCCCCCCGTCTCGGCGATAGCGGCCGAACTGATAACCGGACGGTCGTTGTTAAGGGCCTTGAAGTCATAGCCGTCGTCACTGAGGGCAAACCGTATGGCCTCTTCGCCACGAGTATTGTCGTTTCCGGTGAAATACGCGAATAGATACCCCGCGAAATCGCTTTCCGAGGGCACACGGTTCTTCGCCACCGCAATCAGCGGCAGCACAAGCAGCAGAACAAGGATTTTTCTGTTCATGATAAGGATTCAGGGTTCAGGAGTTAAGGTTAGCACAATCGTGTATGTATTCTTCTCCACAAAGTTAACAATCATTATCGGAATACGCAAAACGACATTCTGCTCCAACTGCATGGCCTCTTTAAGTGTTGTCATTGTCAGAAAAAATTCATAACTTTGTGGCCGGTATGGCCGCCGGTCGGGCGGCTGACGAACAACGCCCTGGTAGTTCAACGGATAGAATAGGTGTTTCCTAAACATTAGATAGCAGTTCGATTCTGCTCCGGGGTACCAATACGGTGTGTCAGGGTTGGCACACCGAATTTTTTAAAGGCTGTAGCTGAGATGAAGACCGAAAAATGGCTGAGGCTGTCGCTGGTGCCGCTTGTGGCGGCGCTCGTGGCGGCATGTGCCTCAATCGGGCGCCCCGAGGGTGGCCCGCGTGACGAGACGGCACCGGTTTTCGTAAGGTCGAACCCGGCCCCGGGAGCCGTGAAGGTGACCAACAACCGCATCGACATCATCTTCGACGAGAACATCAAGCTCGACGACCCGTCGAACAAGATCGTGGTCTCGCCGGCCCAGAAGAAGGCCCCGGCAATCTCGTCAGGAGGCCGGCGCGTGTCGGTGGAACTGCGCGACACCCTGCTGCCTGAGACCACCTACACCATCGACTTCTCAGACGCCATACGCGACCTCAACGAGGGGAATATCCTCGACGGTTTCGCCACCGATTTCGCCACCGGAGCCGACATCGATACCCTGCGCATCTCGGGCATGGTGTTCGAGGGGCGCACACTCGAACCGGCCCAGGGGATGGTGGTGGGCGTATACTCGCATCTTGACGATACCACGCTGACCTCGGTGCCACTTGAACGTGTGGCCAAGACCAATCAGCTCGGGCAGTTCACCATCCGCGGACTCAAGCCGGGCGACTACCATGTGTTCGCCATCGACGACCGCAACCACGACTGGCACTGGGACCGCTCGGAAAACATAGCGTTCTATCCGGTGACGGTCTCACCCTCGGCAAAGGCCGTAGAGGTCACCGACACGCTCACCGACAACGCCGGCGCCGACTCGATTGTGGCTCGTGCGGCAACGGCATTCCTTCCCGACGACATCCTGCTGACCTGGTTCAACGAAAACTACCGGGCACAATACCTCAAGAAATATGAGCGGCCGGTGCGCCGCGCACTCACTTTCGTGCTCGGCGCGCGCCCCGACACGCTGCCGGTATGGACCATCGCCAACGGCCCGTATGCCGGCCGCACCCTCGATGACCCCGAGATAGCCGCTACCGAACGCCGCGCCGAGGGGGACTCAACCGTCTACTGGCTTAGGCCCGCGGAACTCGTGGCGCAGGACTCGCTGCTCATCGCCGCCCGCTACCAGAAAACCGACTCGGCCGACCGTCTGGTATGGCAGAGCGACACGCTGAAACTCTTCTTCAAGGAATATAAGTCGAAGAAACAGAAAAAAGCCGAGGAGGAGGCCGCCAATGACACCGTGCCACCGGAACCGGTATTCATGAACCTGACATGCGAGACAAAAGGCACACAGGATCTGAACCTGCCGCTGAAATTCTCGTCGACCGAGCCGCTTGACACGCTCATGGCGTCGGCTCTGCGACTGGAGATGCAGGTCGACACGCTGTGGCAGCCGGTACCGCTCGGAGCCGCACAGCGCGACACACTCACCCCGCGCGTATGGACAATCCCCGTGAAATGGGAGGAGGACACACGCTACCGTCTCGTTGCCGACTCGCTGGCCGTAAGCAACATCTACGGCGAACCGATCAGAGGGTTCAAACAGGACTTCACCACGAAGAAGATGTCGGACTACGGTTCGGTGGCGCTGACGCTCAGTGACGTACCGCGCGACACCGCGGGCACTCCCCTGCCTGTGGTGGTGGAACTGCTTGACAACCGCGACACGCCGGTAAAGACCGTGGCGGCCAAAGGGGGCACCGCCATGTTCGACTATCTCGCGCCGGGCAAGTATTATGCCCGCGCATTCCTGGATGTGAACGGCAACGGCGTGTGGGATACCGGCAACATGGCCGACTCACTTCAGGCCGAGGATGTGTTCTACTACCCGAAACGCCTGAATGTGCGCGCCAACTGGGATGTGAACCAGTCGTGGGCACTGTTCGAGACCCCGGTAGACCTGCAGAAACCCCTTGAAATCAAGAAAAACAAACCCAAGACAAAGGAACCCCAGCAGCGTCAGACCGACGAGGATGACGAGGAATATGACGAAAACGACCCGTTCGGCAACGGCAATTCGTGGGGCAACGGCTCGCAATACAACAACGCCCACCGCGGCAACAACCGCGTGACCGGTACCGGCGGCATGCAGACAGTAAAGACACGGCGATGATAGACAGGCAGAAAATCACGGCACCCCGGATATGGCAGCTGGTCATTGAGATCAGTTCCACGTCGCTGCACGCGATAGCTTTCCGTCACGACGAGGAACAGACCTTGCAGACACTGCGTGTCGACCTGCCTGCTACGGCGCCCACCCCGCTCGGAGCGCTTGAGGAGGCCGTCTACAACAATCCTGCGCTGACCGACGATTTCGGCCGAGTGACGGTGCTGTGGCGGTCGGAACGGTTTGCGGTAATGCCAGGTTTCGTCACCGACGATGCCATCGCCACGGCCGTGCTGCGCGCCCAGTTCCCCGAGGAGAAATCGCAGGGCGCCACAGAGGTGCTTTTCGACACTCTGGATGGAGCCGACATGCGCATCGCCTACGAGGTGCCCGCAAAACTGCTGGCGTTCATACGGCGCACGTTCAACAATCCGGCCATCCACCATCCCCTCACCCCGCAGACATTGTGGTTTGCCGCAAAAAACGCCGGAAGGCCCTCGGGGAAGACACTCGCCAACCTGGCCGACGACCATCTCGACGTGGTGATACTCGGACAGCGCGCGCCGCTGCTCGTGAACAGTTTCGCACTGACCGATCCCGCCGACGCGGTATATTACCTGCTGGCGGCGCGGCGTGTTTTTGAGCTCGCCGACAGCGACGAAATCATACTGGCCGGCTCACAGCACATGCGCGCTGCCGTCTCGCCCCTGCTCAGGCGCTACGTGGGGTATGTGATGCCTGCCATTTTCCCCGCCGAGATGTTCAGGCTCGGACGCGACATCACCGCATGCCCGTTCGAGATGGCGATTGCCCCGGCAGTGTTCAACCGCTGACCCCCATATCATAAAGACAATGAGAATCATCAGAGGCAAATATGGCCGACGCCGGTTCGACGTGCCCACAAACATCACGGCACGCCCCACCACCGACTTCGCCCGCGAGAATATATTCAATGTAATAGAGAATCTTGTCGACTTCGACGACGAGCCCACGGCCCTTGACCTGTTCGCCGGAACGGGGGCGGTGTCGTTCGAACTGCTGTCGCGCGGCTGCCGGTCGGTGACCTCGGTCGAGAAGGCCAGCGTGCAGGGGCGGTTCATAGCCAAGGTGGCGAAAGAACTCGGCGCCGACAACCATACGCTGGTGCGCGGCGACGCCCTGCGGTTTATCGACAGTGCGCGGCAGGGGTATGACATCGTCTTCGCCGACCCGCCGTACGACATGCCCGGTTTCGCCGAAATTCCCGGGAAGGTGCTGGCCTCAAACCTGCTGAAACCGGGGTCGGTTTTCATCATAGAGCACTCTAAAGCGCACGACTTTTCAGGGCTGCCCCACTTCAGCGAGCACCGCGCCTACGGCTCGGTGAACTTCTCTATCTTCATAATCCCCGAAGAGAAGTAAACAGGCAGCCCCATACCTCCCATAAAATTCCATGACTCCCATGGCGCCCATTCCGTGAATGGGAGTTATGGGAGTCATGGGATTTTATGGGGGGTATAGGTGGGCGATAAGCCGGAGGGTTATTGGGGAGTGGCGGCGGTGTCGGCGGCAATCTGGGTGGCTGACGAGACGTCAACATCGGTAACGACAAGCGAATCACCATTGTCAATGACGCCCATTTCGGGATTGTCGACTACCTGGGGTTCGGGCTGTTTCTGCGATGAGGAGCAGGCCGACAGCATTGCCATGGCTACGGCGGCCACGGCCAGCATCTGTTTTGCTTTCATAATCTTTAGTTTTTAGGGGGGGTAAAAGGGCTGGAATTTTAAAAGTTCATAAATAAAAACGCCCGGCGCAAACATTTTGTTTGCGCCGGGTGTGATGGGGGAACTGCGGGGGGAGTGGCAGCCACTCGGGCCGGCTCTCGGGCCGGCTCTCGGACTGGCGGACACTCCGGGCTGAAACCCGGAAGCGGGAACAAACCGCGTTACCGACCTGCCATTTGCAGAGCCTTCAGGATGAGTGCCTGTTTACTATGAGGGGGCACCGGGAGGGCACCGCCGGAGAGGTGAGCCGAAAGGCTGGCACCTGAAGAGAGGCAAGGGCAACCCTGGAGGCGAGGGCCGCAAGAGCGCTCCCGGGGGCGGGTTACATGTCTTCCTCGAGGGTGAAGTCGTCGTCGGGGAGGTCGGTGTCGAAGTCGAGTTCACCGAGGTCTATTTCTTCGTCATCGGCGGGGGCGTCGTCTGAGGGGTCCTCGGGGGTGTCGTCGGCGTCTTTCTTGGCGGGTTTCTTTGAGCCTTTCTTCTTGGGGGCGGCGGCATCCTCCTTGAGGGCCTGCATAATCTTGGCCTCAAGTTCTTCGGCGAGCTCGGGATTGTCCTGGATGACAATCTTGGCGGCGTCGCGGCCCTGGGCCAGTTTCGAGCCGTCGTAGCTGAACCATGAGCCCGATTTCTTGATGATGTCGAACTCAACGCCGAGGTCAACGATCTCGCCCGATTTCGAGATACCCTCGCCGAACATTATGTCGAACTCGGCACGCTTGAAGGGGGGCGCTACCTTATTTTTCACGACTTTCACCTTGGTGAGACGGCCGAATACCTTCTCACCGTCCTTGATTTGCGTGGAGGGACGCACGTCGAGGCGTACCGATGAGTAGAACTTCAGGGCGTTACCGCCTGTTGTGGTCTCGCTGGGACCGAACGACATGCCGCCGATCTTCTCGCGCAGCTGGTTGATGAAGATGCACACCGTATTCGTGCGGGCGATGGTGCCGGTGAGCTTGCGCAGTGCCTGCGACATCAGACGAGCCTGGAGGCCTACGTTGCGGTCGCCCATGTCGCCCTCGATCTCCCCCTTGGGGGTAAGTGCGGCCACTGAGTCGATGACGATGATGTCGACAGCAGCCGAACGTATGAGCTGTTCGGCGATTTCAAGGGCCTGTTCGCCGTTGTCGGGCTGCGAGATGAGCAGGTTGGCCACATCCACGCCAAGAGCCTCGGCATAGAAACGGTCAAATGCGTGCTCGGCATCGATCATGGCGGCGATGCCCCCTTTGCGCTGTGCCTCGGCAATGGCATGGAGGGCGAGCGTGGTCTTACCTGACGACTCGGGGCCGTAGATCTCGATAATGCGGCCGCGCGGATAGCCGCCGACACCGAGGGCGAAGTTGAGGCCAATCGAGCCGGTGGGGATTACCTCTACGGGCTCTACCTTCTCGTCGCCGAGTTTCATGATGGCGCCACGGCCATAATCTTTTTCTATTTTGTTGAGGGCCTGGGTCAGCGCCGCCAAGCGGGCTTCCTTAGGATCTGTCGGTTTCTTGACGGGGGCTGTTTTCTTTGCCATCTTAGTGTCTGTTATGCTGGTTATTGTAAACTGCGGCAGGGCGATCGCCGGGCCGCATGCGGGAGTGTCTGATTCCCGTCTACAAAGATACGAAAAATAGCGGGCAATAAAATCGCCCACTATTGCTAATTGTCGTTAAATCGCATGTCGGAGGGTATTGTGCGTGATTATTTCTCGCGCATGAATACCTGCACGGGGGTGCCGGTGAAATCCCAGTGCTCGCGTATCTTGTTCTCGAGGAAACGACGGTAAGGTTCCTTGACCCACTGCGGCAGATTGCAGAAAAAGATGAACGTGGGCACGGCGGCTCCCTTGAGCTGCGACACGTATTTGATCTTGATGTACTTCCCCTTGTTGGCGGGGGGCGGGTAAGCGCCGATGACTTCGAGCATTACCTTGTTGAGCTGCGACGTGGGCACCTCGCGGCGGCGGTTCTTGAACACGTCTACGGCGGTCTCGACCACCTTGTAGATGCGCTGTTTGGTGAGGGCTGAGCAGAAGATTACGGGGAAGTCGGTGAAAGGCGCGAAACGGTTGCGGATGGCCGCCTCGAAGTGTTTCTGCGCGTCGAGCGACTTGTCTTCGGCGATATCCCACTTGTTTACGCATACCACCAGCCCCTTCTTGTTCTTCTGGATGAGCGAGAAGATGTTGGCGTCCTGCGACTCAATGCCGCGTGTGGCGTCGATCATGAGGATGCAGACGTCTGACGCCTCGATGGCGCGGATTGAACGGATTACCGAGTAATACTCGATATCCTCGGTGACTTTCTGTTTCTTGCGTATGCCGGCGGTGTCGACCAGATAGAAATCGAAACCGAATTTGTCGTAACGGGTGTAGATTGAGTCGCGGGTGGTGCCGGCGATGTCGGTGACGATATGGCGGTCCTCGCCGATGAAGGCGTTTATGAGCGACGATTTGCCGGCGTTCGGACGTCCTACGATGGCGAAACGGGGTATGTCGTCAAGGGTCTCCTCCTCCTCTTTCGGCTCGGGGAGTTTCTTGATGATCTCGTCGAGGAGGTCGCCTGTGCCGTAACCGCTCACAGCCGAGACCGGCATGGGGTCGCCCAGGCCGAGCGAATAAAACTCGGGCACATTGTAGAGCCAGTCGTTTGAGTCGACCTTGTTTGCCACCAGGATGACCGGCTTGCGCGAGCGGCGCAGAATCTCGGCCACATGGTCGTCAAGGTCGGTAACGCCGTTCATTGCGTCGACCACGAAGAGCACCTCGTCGGCCTGCTCGATGGCAATCTCCACCTGCTTGTTGATCTCACCCTCGAAGATGTCGTCGGAATTGACAACCCAACCGCCGGTGTCGACGATTGAGAATTCCTTGCCGCCCCACTCGACCTTGCCGTACTGGCGGTCGCGCGTGGTGCCGGCCGTGGGATCGACTATTGCCTGACGAGTCTCAGTCAGGCGATTGAAAAGTGTCGACTTGCCCACATTCGGGCGGCCGACGATAGCAACGAGTTGGCCCATTACAGGTGGTATTATTAGAGTTTATCAGCGCAGGGAAAGCAGCATAGGGTCTTTAGGGTCTTTAGAGTCTTTAGGGACCTTAGGGACCTGGGGAACCCGGGGGATGCCGGGCCTGCGGCTGTGCAAAGTTAAGTTAATTTGGTTAAAACGGCAAATCGGACCGGTCACTCTACGTAGCCGAAGGCACGGAGCTTGTTCTCGCGGTTGCGCCAGTTGGGCTCGACCTTGACGAAGAGCTCCAGGTAGACGCGCTTGTCGAAGAACTTCTCGATATCCTTGCGGGCCTCGGTGCCGACTTTCTTCAGCATCGAGCCGCCTTTGCCGATGAGGATGCCTTTCTGTGAGTCGCGCTCCACATAGATGACCGCCATGATGTGGATGGCGGTGTCGCTTTCGTCGAATTTCTCCACAATGACCTCAACCGAGTAAGGCACCTCCTTGTCGTAGTTGAGCAGAATCTTCTCGCGGATGATCTCGGTGACAAAAAAGCGCGCGGGCTTGTCGGTGAGGGCGTCCTTGCCGAAATAGGGTGGCGAGACGGGGAGCAGCTCTATGATGCGGTTCATCAGGTTGGAGGTATTGAACCCCTCTTTTGCCGAGATGGGGAACACCTCGGCGTTTGGCAGCAGCTCTTTCCACCGGCTGACGATGGCCTCAAGGTCTGTGTTGTTCTTGAGCAGGTCAATCTTGTTGATTACCAGCAGAACCGGAATCGTCTCTTTTGCCACGCGGGCGAGGAAGTCGGCGTTCTTCACGGGGTCCTCAACCACATCGGTCACATACAGCAGTATGTCGGCATCGGTCAGGGCGCCTTCAGAGAAGTTGAGCATCGACTCCTGCAGCTTGTAGTTGGGTTTCAGCACACCCGGGGTGTCGGAGAAGACTATCTGATACTCGGGCGTATTGACAATGCCCGTGATACGGTGGCGCGTTGTCTGCGCCTTTGAGGTGATTATGCTGACGCGCTCGCCCACGAGGTCGTTCATCAGTGTCGACTTGCCGACGTTCGGGTTACCGACAATGTTCACAAAACCGGCTCTATGTTCCATAATTGTCATGCTTTCATGTTTCGGAGCCCGTGTTGCGCGGGCCACCGTTGAATCGTATAGTTGAAACTAAAACAAAAATAGCACCTTAAAAGATGCTATTTTCGTAAAATTTATGGCATCGACAGGCCGCGGGCATTGCGCTGGCGCCCTGTCAGGGCCGGAATCACATGTCCCAGACAAGATACATCGAACCCCATGTAAAGCCGGCGCCAAAGGCCGTGAGGATTATCTTGTCACCTTTCTTGAGTTTGTTCTTGAACTCGTCGAGGCAGAGGGGAATCGATGCAGCCGAGGTATTGCCGGTATGCTGTATGTTCACAAGCACCTTTTCGGCGGGAATGTTGGCACGTGAACCGACAGCCTCGATGATTCGCAGGTTGGCCTGGTGCGGCACAAGCCAGTCGATGGTCTCGGGGGTGAGTCCGTTGCGCTGGAGCACGTCGACAGTGGCGGTATACATGTCGGTGACGGCGTTCTTGTAGACGTTGCGGCCATCCTGGAAAAGGTAGTGGTCGCCGTTGTCGAGAGTCTGCTGAGTGGTCGGACGGGCCGAGCCGCCACCCCACATCACCAGATGCTCGAGACCGCGGCCGTCGACATGGAACACGGCGTCCTGCACACCCATGCCCTCCTCTTCGGTAGGCTCCACGAGCACGCATGCGGCACCGTCGCCGAACAGCGGACAGGTAGCGCGGTCGCTGTAGTTTACCATCGACGACATCTTCTCGGTTGCCACGACAAGCACTTTCTTGCGCAGGCCGCTCTTGATGTATGCGGCGGCGTCCTCAAGCGCCACGATAAACCCGGCACATGCAGCCTGGATATCGTATGAGTAGGCTTTCGAAAGGCCGGCGCCTTCGCAGATTATCGAACCGGTAGAGGGGAAACGGTAATCGGGGTTGGAAGTGGCGCAAATCAGGAGTTCGATCTCTTCGGGCGCCGTGCCGGTCTCGGCAAGGAGTTTCTTTACGGCCTCGATGCCCATGTATGACGAACCGACATCTTTCTTGAGTATGCGGCGTTCCTTAATGCCGACGCGCGTTGTGATCCACTCGTCATTGGTGTCGACCATCTTCGAGAGCATCTCGTTGTCAAGCACGTCGTCGGGGAGGTAAGATGCGATACCCGATATTCTTGCGTTGAGCATAATTCGCTTGGTGTTGGATAGTAAAGATAGCCACGACCTACCGGCGCCTGCTATCCCTCAGAATGGGATAACAGAACCCGAACGGCAGACGTGGTGATAAAAAGCAGGAGGCGCCAAGGGTCTTGGCGCCCTCCAGCGGCGCGTTATCCTGTTATCAGATAACAGCGTCTTTCTCGATGGCGATCTTACCGCGGTAGTAGCCGCATTCGGGGCATACGCAGTGGTAAACGTGCCATGCGCCGCAGTTAGAGCAAAGAGCCAGAGTAGGCATTGCAGCCTTGTCGTGAGTGCGACGTTTGGCTGTGCGGGTCTTTGATTGTCTTCTTTTAGGATGTGCCATTGTGATATATGATTTTTATTGTTTACAATAAAGCGGAGAGGGCGGTGCGGGGGCAATCAGCGCGGAATCATTCGGCGGCGTCATCGGTCTGCAGACCTTTGAGGGCGTCCCAGCGCGGATCGGTGTTCTCTCCGGCCTGGGTGTCGGGCGTGGCGTCGATTTCATCCATGAGCTCGTCTTCAAGCTCTGCGTCGGGGTCACCCGGGGTGTGTGCGCGGTGCTTTTTCAGCAGCGACGACATGGCCCTGTTGCATTTCCCGAGCGGATGCACATGCTTGATGGGGATTGCCAGCGACACGGTATCGTAGATCATGTAGGCGACATTGAGATAATTGTCGCTCTCGGGAATCTCGATGAACTCGTCGGAATCATCGCGGTAATCGTCACCGTACTTGACGACGACATGATACCGGGCGTCGATGGGGAGCTCCAGGTCGTCAAGACAGCGGTCGCAGGCCACGACGGCCACTCCAGACACCTCGAAACTGAGGTCATAGACATCGTTGCGATGATCGACGGTGAGGTCGACATCAAGGGCGGCGCCGCGCACATCGGCACTTTCCATATTCTCGAAAAAAGATTTGTCGAGATGGAACTTGAAGTTGTGCGTCCCAACCGGGAGCGACTTCAGCGGCAGATTGAACGCGCTAAACTTACCCATATCAAGAGTATTTAAAATCAGACGTTTACGCACTCCGACAAGCACCGGCGGGTATATCCGCCAGTCTTTCCGGGGCCGAAAAAACTGTGCAAAGGTAGCTAAAAACTTGATTCCTGCCAAATTTTAGCAGTGGAAAGGCAAATAATCAGCTACAAATCGCACACATTTTGTAGCGAATCAGTCCACAAGCCACAGACATCACCATCAGGCACCCGTCGAGCCGTCACGGCGCCCCGGATGCAGCGGCAGCTCGATGCGGAAAGTGGTGCCGCGGCCGGGCTCAGACCAGGCCACGAATATGCGGCCGCCGTGGTACTCGGCGATGATGCGCCGGGCGAGCGCGAGCCCAAGTCCCCAGCCGCGTTTCTTGGTGGTATAGCCGGGATTGAAGACCGTCTTGTGGTTCTTGTGAGGGATGCCTTTGCCGTTGTCGGTCACCGAGATGGAGGCCGAGGATCCGTCGAGTGCAGTTACCACACGGATCTCTCCCGACCCCTCCATGGCGTCGACGGCGTTCTTTATCAGATTCTCCATAACCCACTCGACCAGCGGTTCGGAGGCCATGACAGGCAACGGCTCGGAACAGAGGTCGATGTCGAGGCTGATGCGCGACGAGATACGTGTGGCCATGTACGAGGCCGCCGAGGCCACCACGGCGTTGAGGTCGACCGGCTCCATGCTGGGGCGTGAGCCGATTTTCGAGAAACGTGAGGCGATGGTCGACAGGCGCGTGACATCCTTGTTCATCTCGCCCACCATTTCGGGGGCCACACCCAGCGACGGCAGCAGCTCCATCCATGCCATCAACGACGAGATGGGGGTACCGAGCTGATGGGCGGTCTCTTTCGAGAGGCCAACCCAGACCTTGTTCTGCTCGGCGCGGCGCATGGAGTTCACGGCATAGTAGACCACGAAGATGAACACGAGCATCACCACAAGCTGCACGTAGGGGTAATAGCTGAGACGTTTCAGCAGCTTGGAATCGTCGTAATAGAGGTGCTGAAGGTTGTCGGGCGATATGATGATGTGTATCACGTTGGCGCGCTTGCCGAGCGATTCGAGCCGGTCGCGCAGGAAACGCTCGTTGGCAGGGGAAAGCTCGTAGGGATTATCTTCCGGCACCGGCTCGGGGAGGTCGAAGTTGCGGTGGTCGAGGATGTTCCCGTCGTCGTCGGTGAGCAGCACGGGTATGGTGTGATTCTGCTGGATGATGCTCAGCAGAAACTCAAGATTCTCGGGCGAGGCGTTGTCGGCCTCGGGGTTGAGGCCTATGTCGGCGATCTGCTTTGTGGCGTCGGCCCATATCTGCATGCGCTCGCGCTCCTGCTGTGCGAGGTCGCTCACCAGATTGTTCGACACATAGAGGAAAAACGCCACTACTCCCACTGAGACAAGCAGGAATATCGCGGTTCCAAAACGGCGCAGGTCGTATATGTTCATCGGTCAGTATTCAGATATGTGATATGATTGAGGGAGAGAGGAGAGAGGAGAGAGGGAGAAACAGGGTGCGAGGGAAAGCCGGGTCAGTCGTCGGCGATGAAACGCGCCACGGCATCGGTGTGGTTGGCGCCGATTACGGCGGTCGCCTCGGCCTTTACGGCGTCGAGGGCGTTGTCTACGGCCACGGCCACATCGGCCACACGCATCATGGGGAGGTCATTGAGGTTGTCGCCGAACACCACTACGCGGCTTGCGCCCACACTGCGGGCCAACTCGGTGACAGCGCGCGCTTTCGACACGCCCGGGGCATAGATGTCTATGAGGCCTGTCTCAGGCATGAGCACGTCGCGGTACCAGGCGACCGAGCACTCCGTGACCCCCTGGAGGCGGTCACTTGCCGCGGCGATGTCGCGCTCGGGGCCGGTGGTGAAGAAAAGCACCACGCTGTCGAGGCTCGCCGGACGCTGGTCGAGGTGGAAACGTTTCAGCTTAAGATGCTTGCGTTCGAGATAGAAGGCCTCTTCGCGACGCGACATGCGCGCCGTGTGGTAGACATTTAGGAAAGAGTCGCCCGAGAGGCAGTAGACGAACGGCCGCAGGCCCATAGTGTCGAACGACGCGAGGATGTCGGCGGCGTCACGTTCGGGAATCAGCTCTACCCTGTCGAACCTGCGGGCGGTACGGTTCCACAGAGCTGCGCCGGTCATCACAATCGCCGGGAGGGGCAACGAAAACCCCGTAGCGGGATCAGTATAACTGGGCACGG
>CALJBF010000252.1 GCA_938027385.1 uncultured Porphyromonadaceae bacterium
GTGTCACGGCCGGGACGAGCATAAGAGTCGCCAGCGCGAACTTATGCAGTGTCTTTGAGGTAGAAATGAGCATTTTCATGATATCTGTAGCTGTTCATGATTGGGTTGTCGCGTAATGTGGCCGGAGGGGGTGAAGACAGAACACCCCGCGGCAATCGCTTCTCAGCGGTCGTCGCGGGGCGTGTTTCGGTTGACCTCACAGCCACGGGGACTGTGACGGGGCATCGCGCTGTCAGGGCGCGTTTGCCTGTTGTGGTCAGCTACTGTATCTGTTCCGCGAGATGTGGAGCTGAAAAGCGCTTGGGCAGGTCTCCTGACTTGTCGCCATCTGTCGCGGCCTTCCCGTCGCGGTGCCCCGTACCATCGGGGCTGTGCCGGCAGTGACCATGATCCGGGTCGCAGGCTCTGTGTGGCCCGGCTGACGCGGAGCGGCGGATGTTGATACGACTTACAGTAGCGGGCCTGTTCAGGTCTTGCACCTGATTCCCTTACCTAAGCGTCTGCAAAGGTAGGCGATTACACAAGATTTTGCAAATTCCTGCGTTGTAAAATTATGAGTTATTACGTAAGACAGTTATACAGGTTTCTTGACGAGCTGGGGCGCCGGCAGGACAGGCAGTGGTTCCGGGAGAACCGCGCCGAGTATGACGAGCTGCGCCAGATGTGGCTTGCCGACCTTGACCGCGTCATAGCCGGAATCGAGCCCTGGTGGCCCGAACTGCGAGGGCAGTCGGGACGCTCGTCGGCCTATCGGATCTACCGCGATACCCGTTTTTCGGCCGACAAGCGCCCGTTCAAGGCATATTTCTCGGCGGCGTTCACGCCGTGGGGGCGCTCGACAGGTTCGGCGCACAAGCCGGGACTGTACCTGCAGATGGGGCCGGATGCCGGCGACTACGGCGTGGATTCAGGGCTCTACGGCGGCGTATGGCAGCCCGAGAGTGCCGTACTGCGCAAACTCCGCAAGGCTATCGTCGACAATATCGAGGAGTTCGAGGCCATAATCACCGACCCGGAGATGACGCGCCTTTATCCCGACTGGTGCGGCGAGGCGCTCAAGACGGTGCCGAAAGGGTATGACCGCAACCACCCGCAGGCGCATCTGCTGCGCCTCAAGGAGTACGGACGTTTCGCCCCGCGCGGCCTTGACTATTTCGACGACCCCGCCTGGCCCGAGAAGGTGGCCGACGATTTCCGTCCCCTCAAGCCGCTGCTCGACTTCCTCGAATACTCGATAGACGAGGAGGTGTGAGCCGGGGCAACAGGTGCCGCTGGGGCGCCTGCCGTGGCTTTTTCGGGGGCGGTTCTGTTCATGTTATGCCGCGAGCTCGCGGCATAACCCCGACAGGTGCCACCATGATAAGTGGCTTAAAAGCAAAATTCAGGTTTCTAAGGTTTTAAAGTTAGTTTTAGCATTGACTGGTAAATTGAAACACATGGCGACGGAGCCCGGACTGGCTCTGTCGCTCATGCCCGTAGGGCTTCTGCTCTGCTCTATGGCTCTTATGATAATAATCGGTGGCGCGGGCGCCGTGCAGGACTACAGCCCCTGGCTGTTGCTCGGCGCCGGTGTGGCGGGTGCGGTTGCATCGCTTGTTGTGTGCCGCTGCCCTTTCAGGCGGCTGTGGGGCGGTCTGTTGCGCAGCGGGCGCCAGATTGTGCCCTCGATTCCGATTCTGTTGCTCATCGGCACTGTCTCGGCCACGTGGATGCTGAGCGGTGTGGTGCCCGTGCTTATAGATTATGGCCTGAAGGTGCTGAACCCCGGGCTGTTCCTCTTTACGGCGTGTGCGGTCTGTGCGGTGATTTCGATACTCACCGGCAGTTCGTGGACTACCATCGCCACTATCGGCGTGGCGCTGATGGGCATAGGCACGGTGATGGGGTATTCGGCCGGTTGGGTGGCGGGCGCCATAATATCGGGCGCCTACTTCGGCGACAAGATGTCGCCGCTGTCAGACACCACCGTACTGGCCTCGTCGTCGTGCGGCGTGGAACTGTTCGCCCATATCCGTTACATGATGCTCACCTCGGCTCCGGCAATGGTGCTGGCACTTGCGGTATATGCCGTGGTGGGGCTTGTGGGCAATCATGCCGGCGCCGGTGAGTTCACCGACCTTACGTCGCGTCTGGCGCAGACGTTCAACCTCACACCCTGGCTGATGGTGGTGCCCGCCGTAACCGGGGTGCTGATAGCCCTGCGTGTCAACTCGTATGTCACACTGGCCGTGAGCAGTCTGCTCGGGCTCGGCGCCATGTTCATCTTTCAGCCCGGGGTAACTGCCGCGCTCGGCGGGGCAGGTGTGGCAACCGCCGCAAAGGTACTTGCGGTGTCGACCTCCCTTCCCACAGGTTCGGAACTGCTCGACTCTCTTGTCGCCACCGGCGGCATGGCCGGCATGTTGCCCACGGTGTGGCTTGTGACATGTGCCATGACCTTCGGGGGCGTGATGATCGGCTCGGGGATGCTGTCGTCGATCACCGGAGCGCTGTCTAAACGCATCCGCTCGCCCCGCGCCACCGTCGGGGCAACCGTGGCCAGCGGCCTGGCACTGAACGCCTATACCGGCGACCAGTATCTGTCGATCATTCTGTCGTCGAACATGTTCAGCCCCATGTATGCCCGCAACGCCCTTGAGGGACGACTGCTCAGCCGCACCGTCGAAGACTCCGTTTCGGTGACCTCGGTGCTTATCCCCTGGAACTCGTGCGGCCTTACCCAGGCCACCGTGCTCGGCGTGGCCACGCTCACCTACCTGCCATGCTGCATATTCAACATCGTGAGCCCCCTGATGTCGCTGTTCATGGCCTGGGCCGGCATTCGTATTCGCCGCACCGCACCCGTGTCAAGCCATTGAAAGGGTCGTTAGAAAAAGCCACAAATAGGCCATTATAAAGGCCCGTAAAAAATGCCTCCTGTACTGTTATCGGCCGAGCTCGGCCGATAACTGAAACAGAGGGCTTTTTTGTGTGGCTATTTTGTGTGGAGGGGTGCCTCAGAGGGCCAGTTTGTAGGTGCGGCGGTCGGTTTTTACGATGTAGATGCCTTTGGCCAGGCGGCGCAGGTCGGTTTCAGTGGCGTGGCCGAGCACCTGACGGCCGTCGGGACCATAGACCGCAATAACGGTTTCGGGGGTGTCGCTGTCGGGAGCGCTGATGCCTGTGGGGCTGTTTACAGTGACGGCGCACAAACCCGCCTTGCCGTTGGCCGTGGATGCGATGATGGTTGTCTTGCCGCTGGCGAGGGCGGTAATCTTGCCGGTGGCGTCGACCGTGGCTACCTCAGGTTTTGAACTGCGCCAGCGCACGGTGCGGTCAAGGGCGTCGGCCGGCCATACCGATGCCGACAGCGTGTGGGTGTCGCTCTCGTTCAGCGTGACCTCTTCGTGGCTCAGCTCCACGCTCTCGGCCCGGGCGCCGACTGTGAGCGGATAGCGCTTGCTGACAGCCTCTTCGGCACTCCACTCATAGGTCGACGGGTTGTACTTGCGGCCGAATGCCTGTATGTAATACTCGCCGACGGCAAACGAGGTGTCCCAGTCGTCGATATCGATACGGTATGTCTGGCCGCCCGGGAAGGTGTAATACCAGTTTTCATGCGGACGCGCGTATTTCACATTACCGTTTTTATCAAGGACTTTTATCGAGAATCCCTCCGATACCTGCCACGACGTTGTGTTTTTGACAATCATGCTGAACGAGTAGGGGCCGGCGGTGCCCACCGTGAGCGGGGTGAGCGATGTGACCTGCAACGCCGAGGTCAGCGCAGGTTCCGACCCCGGGCTGACCGTGAACGGTGTAGGCTCGCTGATGTCATTTCCGGCGTTATCCTGCAGTCTGACGGTGTAGTTCCCGGCGCTTTGGCCGACGGTAACACCGACGACAGTGCTCATGGTGAGGCGTGCGGGCACGGCCATGCGGAATTCATGGATTTCATCGGCCGCACGTTCTTCTGAGCTTATTACAAGCTGAATTGAGCCATCGAAGTCGATGTCGTCCGACAGGTTTGCCACGCTGACGGTAAATTCAGCTGCCGAGTTACCGTAAATTGTCTCGGGCATGCCGATTGACACGCCATACAGCTCGATGCTGCGCTCCGGATCGGTGAAAGTGTATGTGCCGTCGCTGACGGTGAGGTTGACATACTGCTGGTCAGATGGTGAATGGTGCATCACCTCTGCCTCGGCGCCCTCGTTCCTGTAGGCGGGATAAACCCGGTAGGTGCCCTCGGAAATGCCTGGTGCGAACAGGTAGAAACTGGTATAGCCGTAACCCGGCGGCAGATTCGCCCTGAACGAGTTATAGTAGCGGCGGTTTCCCTGGCTGTCTTCAACAATGATGCCTACGTCGCATTTGACCTGACTGCTGGTATGATTTGCCACAACAGTATTGACCGAAGAGTTGCCGCTGCAGAAATACCACTTGCTGTCTTCCGTGTGGCTGTATTTGAAGTCACCGTTCCAGTTCAGGAAGGGGGTCGGGTCGCTGTATGTGTCGTTGCCGTCACGCACAGGCATGATGTCGCAGATCATGCCGATGTCTGAGTTGTAGCCACCCTCGTAACTGCCTATTCCTTGCGCGTCGGGATTCAGGGCGCAGAGCATGAAGTAGCCGTCAGACAAACCTCCCCATCCCCAGTTGAAATGGAAATAGTGGTTCGAGCTGTATCCGTCGCAGACGAATGAGTGGCCGCCTGCAGTCGCCTGTCCTTCCATTATTACAGGGAGTCGGCGTGCCAGATTGTCGTAGACAAGTTCTTCCCATTGGGCGAACGAGTAGTCGGAACGTGACTCCTCGTGTGCCGCGCGGCTGTATCTGAAATAGTCGACGAGTGCGTTGCGGGCCATGTAATGGTAGGCGCCGCTGCCTCCGCCCGCGGCCTGCCCGAAGTTCATCTCCACGGCCACATCGATTGCACGCATCAGAGTGGAGACGGCGTTAGCCTGCACGGCATTGTAACCGCCTGATACGTAATTATCGAGCATGTTGGCCCAGTCGAAAGTGGTTGCCGAGAAATCACAGCTCAGTTCCTGTGACGGAAGGTTTGCGTATTTGTGCCAGGTATATGAATGGCTCCCCGTTCCGGTCACGGGCCACTGGTGATATTTCATGACCTGAGCCATGGAGGTGGCCACACAACCCGTCACGGCCTGTTCGCTGAGAATGGTTATGGTCTGGTCGTTGAATGGGGCGTCCTGGTTCCAGGTGGTGGTCAGCAGCGGCGCGATTGCTGTGAATGCCGTTGATTTCATGGACGCGTCGGGCACAGCCC
>CALJBF010000253.1 GCA_938027385.1 uncultured Porphyromonadaceae bacterium
GGCAGTCCTGACCTGTGAGCGAGTATGCGCGGTAATAGTAGGTCTTGCCGGTCTCCACGTCTGTGTCGGTGAATGTCAGCGCGTCGCCGGGGCTGACGGGCGAGAACACCTTGACGTCGGCGGTCTCGAACATCCCGATGGATTTCTCAATCACGACTGACGTCAGCGACTCAAGCGGGAGGTTGCCGGTGTCGAGCGTGGGCGCAGTTAGGGTCAGCGTGACCGAAGGGGTGTCGCCTGCGACGGGGACAGCCTTGAGGTCGGTGATTGCAACCGGAACTGGTGCCGCGAAGAACTGCAGGTAGTCGCTCTGGCCTTTCTCACCGTCGACTATCACCGAGAACTTGTATTCGTAGGCGCGGTTAGGGGCGACCTCGGGGTCGGTGGCGGTCACGACGGCGCCGACTTCAGGATTGTCGACGCTGGCCACTATGGCGAAACTCTCGTATGTGCCACCTTGGAAACGGCGCTCGATTATGAACCGGTCGATATGGTCGAGCGGGTACTGGATGTAATAGTAGTCGTCGTAGACGGTAGTGGTGGGCATCTTGACCTGGAATGTGACGGTGCCGGCGGCGCCGTCGTAGGCCGAGGTCTGCAATGTGGGGCGTTCGGGCTGCACTGCGGCCGCGGCGAGTGCCGTCGCCGCGGTGGCCAGCGCCAGTGTCAGGCGTAAAAATTTATTCATAGGTTAAGTGATATGATGATATAGTGGTCAGTATGACTGGTCGTCTGTGCAAAGATAATGAATAATATGCTCGGATATGCGCGTTTTTGCGGCAAAATGCCGGAACACGATGCTTTTTAACTTTTATGGAGCCGGTTGCGGGGGTGGTGGGCCAGGATTTCATCGCGCAGGCGCGTGCGGTCGAGATTCAGATAGATTTCGGTGGTGGCGATGGACTCGTGGCCGAGCATCTGCTGTATGGCGCGCAGGTTGGCGCCCCCTTCGAGCAGATGGGTGGCGAAACTGTGGCGCAGCGTGTGTGGCGAGATGGTCTTGACAATGCCGGCTCCCAGGGCCAGGCGCCGTATGATGGTGAATATCATCTGCCGGGTGAGGCGTGTGCCCCGGTTGTTGAGGAAGACGATGTTCTCCTCGCCGCGGCGTGGCATGATGTCGCCCCGCGGGCCGGCGGCATATTCGCCGATCAGCTCGGCGGCTATGGGCGAAATGGGCACTACGCGTTCTTTCGAGCCTTTTCCGGTGACCATGACATATCCTTCGGCGAGATATACCTTGTCGAGCGTGAGGTCTACAAGCTCCGACACCCGCAGGCCACAGCCGTAGAGTGTCTCGATGATGGCGCGGTTGCGGAGGGCGGCGGGGCCGGGCGGAATTGCCTCTATGAGTGAGTTTATTTCGTCGACGGTGAGTATGTTGGGGAGATGCCTCCCCTGGCGGGGTGCCTGCAGCAGTATGGTCGGGTCGTCGTCGACGAAACCCTCGGCGCGCAGATAGCGGTAGAATGACTTTATGCCCGAGATGATGCGGGCCTGTGACCTGGGGGCGATGCCGATGTCGACCAGCGTGGCCACGAAGTTCTGCAGGTCATCTTGAGTTACGGCATCGACGCGTATTCCCCCGCTGTCGGTGAAACGTATGAATTTGGCCACGTCGTCGAGATACGAAGCCACGGTGTTCTCTGCCAGGCCGAGCTGCAGGCCCAGCCACGCCGAATACTCGTTGACAAGCCGCTGGTTATCGGGCAGTGTGCGTGGCATGGTGCGCGGGCGTCAGAAATAGAAGTCAAACGACTGCCGGGGCAGTCCGCGGAAGGCACAGAATATGCCGAGGTGACCGTTGGTGAAGTCCATTCCCGACGGGGCGGCGACATAAATCTGTTCCCAGAGCCTCTGGGACGGGCGGTGGTGGAGCCCGCGCACGAATACCACCACTCCGTCAGGGCGGTGCATCTCTTTGAGTATGAGCTGACGTAACGGATCCACGATGAGGTCGCGCATGCAGTTTACCAGTATGAACAGGGTGCCGTCGGGCGGAATGACGGGGGGCCGGTCCATGATCCAGCGCAGGCGTGCGGCTTTCGGCACTGCGCGCGACAGGATGGTGTAGGTCACCTCGTGCCCCTGACCTACTTCAAGCACCGTCGGGGGATTGAACCGGCAGAGCAGTCTGAAAAGCAGGCGTGCCTCGGGTATGGAGTAGTCGAACCCGGCGAAGTTCTCGCTGAGGCCGATCTGGCGTCCGCGCGGACAGAACGAGTCAATCTCGGCGTAGGCATAGTAATGTGCGTCATGCTCGCCGATTACTTTTGTTATGAGGTCGTAAGCGAAGGGTGAATGTACGCCAAACCCCTTTGCAGTGCGCCATTTCCTTATTGTCTGACGGAGTCCCATGGTGCTTGATACATGTTATTCTTCTGGAGAAGGATTGACTGTCGACGGCGGCAGGGTTGCGAGCGAGCATATCAGGGCCATAAACAGCAGGATGTAGATGGCTATGACAGCGGCGCGGGCCACGCCGACGGTGGCTGTCACTGACATGGGGCGGAATGTGAGCTCCACCGAGTGCTCGCCCGCCGGTATGGCTATGGCGCGGAGCACATAGTTCACGCGGCCGATGGTGGCGGGTTTGCCGTCGACAGTTGCTTCCCATCCCCAGGGGAAATAGATTTCAGAGAGCACGGCCACACCTCCGCGTGCCGAGCGGGCGTGGTATGAGAGCCGGTCGGGGGCGTAGGTGGTCTCGAAGATGGTGTCGCCCGGCGCCCTGGGAGCGGTTGTGCCGAGCGCCTCGCGGAACCGGCTGTCGGCCACGGCGGTGCGGGCCGGGTCGATGGTCGAGAGCGCGGCCATCTCGGCGTCGGCACCATCCACGTAGGCTATCGAATCAACGAACCAGGCGTTGCCCAGGGCATCGGGGTTGACGCTGAGCTGTCCGTCGGGGGTGATGATGTAGCGGGCGTTGAGCATGTCGAGCACGTTCCAGTCGGCGGGGGTGATGTCGCCCGACAGGAAGTGGTTCAGATGGGTATCGATCAGGTCCTGGTAGCGTGTGAGCTTGGCGGCGTGGTAGCCTCCGATCATCTTGTGGTGGTACGACGGCGCGGCGCCCTGGAACTGCGGTATGTCCATCACGCGGTAGTTCATGGCGGTGTCGGCCAGGATGGCCCTGTCGTTGGCCGACAGGGGGAAAGGGTCGGATGCCGAGAGCTCGGGCGTGCAGAACGAGTCGTGCGAGAGGTAACGTTTGTTGACGGTATAGAGGTCGGTGCCTGCGATAAGCGTCACGAGCACCACCGCCATCCAGGGACGCGCGATGCGGTAGGCCCACAGCATCAGCGCGCCGAAACCGAACACGATGAACAGCAGTGAGCGCAGCGAGTCGGCGCGCACCATAGACTGGCGCAGGTCGGTGACTACCGACGCTATGGCCGGATTGTCGATCGAGAGCATGCGCACCAACTGGGGGTCGGCTCCCTGCGACTGCAGCCAGGCGCCCATGTAGGCCGACTGCTGGAGGTCACCATCGGTGATGGCGGGGCCGTAGATACCGGGGAAGAGCCAGCCCAGCAGGCAGAACGCCGCCGGCACGCCGAACGACCAGTACAGCGCCGTGCGGTAACGGCGGAAACCGTCGGGCGCGGTCAGCAGTCTGTACAGCCCCATGACGGCCAGTACCGGTATGGCGAATTCGGTAATCACGAGTATCGACTCTACGGTGCGGAACCGCGAGTACATGGGCACGTAGTCGATGAACAGGTCGGTGAGCCACTGCATGTTGCGTCCCATGGCCAGGAAGATGGCGAACAGACCGGTGAGCATCAGCGCCCATTTTACGGGACCTTTGACGATTATGCACCCTAACAGGGCCAGGGCGAAAATGAGCGCACCCACGTAAACGGGGCCGTTGGTGGCCTCGGGCTCGCCGAAATACTGCAGGGTCTGGGCCACATACTGGCGCTCGTACTCGTTCAGGCCGGCGCGCGACATGGTTTCCTCGGCACCGTCGAGGTCGGCGAGCGACATGGCCTGCATCTGCCCCTGCACGGGACGCATCGAGGCGCCACCCTTCACGTCGGGTATCAGCAGTGTGAAGGTCTCGGCACGGCCGTAGGAGTATTGGGTTATGTAGTCGCGGTCGAGACCATCGGTCTTTGCGGCCTCAGAGGCGGCATCGGTGCGGGTCAGCTCGGAATGCCCTCCGCGCATCGACTGTTTCGAGTATTCGTAAGTGTTGTAGAGGTTCGGCAGATTCGCGCACACAGCCAGCGCGGCGGCCACGGCCAGGGTGCCGGTGGCTATGCCCCACTGCTTTATCTTCTTATCCTTTACCGCCTTGAAGAAGAATCCTATGGCGAGGGCCACGATGACAAACAGGAAGTAATAGGTCATCTGAACGTGGTTGCTCTGCACCTGCATCATGGCTGCGACCGCGGCGAGCGCCCCGCCGGCCAGCCAGCGTCCCCGGTAGGCCATTATCACGCCCGCTATGGTGGGAGGAACATAGGCCAGGGTGACGAATTTCCAGATGTGTCCGGCGCCGATGATGATGATGAAGTAGGTGGAGAATCCCCACGCTATGGCGCCCAGCAACGCATAGTACCACCTGAACCGCATGGCCATGAGCAGGATGAGCATGCCGGCCATCATCATGAACAGCAGGTTCGAGGGGGAGGGGAGTCCGGCCCCGTAGAGTGTGGTGATCCAGCTGAACAGCGAGTCTGAGGGGTAGGTGGGTGAGATCTGGAACGTGGGCATGCCCGAGAAGAGCGAGTTTGTCCACCGGGGCTGGTCACCCCCATGCGTGGCGACCCACTCCTGCGCCTCGTGGCCTATGGCCGCGCCCTGCTGCATGTCGTGCTGGCGCAGCTGGTTGCCCAGCGAGGCGTCGGGATAGAAGAACGCTATCGCCACCAGGGCGATTATGGCCAATGCGGCGAAGCATCCCCATACCTGGGGGCGCTTGACGGCCTCGATGAGGTTTGCCGGCACCCGTTTCAGCCGGGCGCTTATCGGGGTTGACTCTCTGTTGTCTGTCATTATCCTTGTTTGTCGCTTATTTCTCGCAAATTTAGTGATTTTTTGTAAATTTGTAGCTAATTAGTTCGCAAACTTATGAATGACAACAATATCCCGGCCCCGCCTGCATCGGCCGTGAACGGTCACCGCCTCACCGCATGGATGCTGGCCGGGGTCATGGCACTGCTGTTCGCGATATGGCAATACTGGACCCCGGTGCAGATGGATGACCTGTGGATGCAGGCTTACTACAACCGGTTTGCCGACCGTTACGGCGCCGGCACGTTCCGCGCGTGGCTTGAGTATGCCGAATGGTTCCGTGTCGATTCAAACGGTCGTCTGGCCAATTACCTGGCGCCGATTGTGACACTGTATGTACCGCGGTGGCTGTTTGCCGCCCTGACGGGTATATTTGTCGGACTACTGTACATGCTCGTGGCCCGGCTCAGCGGTCTGGGGCGCCATTACAGCCCCACATTCCAGTGGCGGTGGATGGCGCTTGTGTGGGCGGCGTCGATGGTGCTTTTCCCCTGGCGCGACCATCTGATGCTGGCCGACTACGCGCTCAATTACGTGTATACCACCGTCTTCGACCTGTTGTTTGTCTGGGCGTGGCTTACGGCGCTGTCGCGCCGCATGGGCGCGGTAACTCTGCTCGGCGCCTGTGTGGCGGCTCTTGTCGGCGGTATGATGCACGAGGGGCTGGCCGTGCCTCTGCTTGCAGGGTGCGGTGTGGTGGTGCTGATGCGCCGTTTCCGGCTGCCGTGGCAGGCATGGCTGTTGCTTGTGCTGTTCGCTTTTTCGTCGCTTGAGAGTGTTACGGCTCCGGGCATCCTTGCCCGTGCGGGGCGCGACATGGGTTTCTCGCCGGTTCACAACACGGTGGTGATGCTAAAGAGCTGTACGCTGCTGTTACTTCTGCTGGCGGTCATCGCCCTGGGGCTCTCGCTCCCCCGCAAACGTCACGCCATGCGCCGCCTCCTTGTCACACCCCCCTTCTCCTTCTGCCTGACCGCCGCCCTTGTCTCGGCGTTGCTTTGCCTGCTGATCAATGATGCGTCGGCCCGTTTCGGATGGGTGGCGCAGTTGTCGTCGGCAATGGCCATTGGCATGACAATCAGACGTACCGGGCGCCTGGAAAACCGTTTCTGGGGCGGGATAGCCATGCTTGGTGCGGTGCTTGTCGCATCGCTGATGCTGAATGTCATCAGCGAGCAGAAAAAGGTGTATCATGAAGATGAAGAAATCCGCCGGGAGCTGGCGGCGTCGGCCGATGGAACCGTGTTCCGTGACATAGCCGCGCTTGACCGTGACGACCGTATACTTACGCTTTCTCTTACCGAACATGGCAACTGGCGCGGCGCTTTCCAGATAGGCGGGTACAACCGGATATTTCCTGACAAGGAGTATGCCGTGCTGCCGGCCGATATGGCCTCGTTTGCCGGCGATGTCGACAGCTGTTACCCCGGCGAAGTGGGCATGTGCCGGTACAGGAACCGTTTTGTGGCTCCGATGATTGACCATGAGGCGTTTGACCGCCGCGCCGGGAAGGTCGGAACGGTATGGTTACGCGGAACGGCAGCTGACGGCCGCGTGGTGGATATCTGGGCTGACTCGTGGCCGTTCCGTGACCGTTGCGGGCGGCAGTGGCTTTATTTCCATTCCTACATGAACATGGATGATATTGTAAGGTTTGACTTTCAGAACGCTCCGGACTGATGAATGAATTGCTGAACAAGACATTGCGCCCGGTGGCGCGACTGATAAGCGCGCTTACTCTCCCTCTCAGGCGTTACGGCGTATTTGTTGCCGTGATCACACTGGCGGGAATTGTGCCGGTGACGCTGAATATCTGTGTGAACCATCTGATGTTGCGGAAGATTTTTATGCTTGATGTCTGTCAGGCGCTTGCCGTGGCTTATCTGTTGGGTTGGATATGTGTGGCGGCGCGGCGCAGATGGGTACCTGTGGCGCTTGCGTCGGTGGTGATACTGGCGAGTCTCGCTGCATCGATGTTTGTGGTAATGGCCGGCCGGCCGCTGTCGACAGAGACCCTTATGCTTGTCGTGCAGACCGATGCGCGTGAGGCGCAGAGTTTCATGCACCAGTTTGTCACGCCCGGCCGGATTATCTCGGCAGTGGGTTTGCTGTTGCTTATGACTGCCGCCGTATGGTGGGTCTGGCGCAGTGCCATGCGTGCTGAAGAGCCGAAACGGGGGCACTGCCAATTTGTTGCCGGAGGGGTGCTGCTATGCATGGTTGCGGTGGGGGCGGTACGTCTGGCGGATTTTTGCCGGATGTTCCGGCTCGACGGACTTTCCGGTTTTGAAGAGTGGTACTCGCAGCAGTCGCCTGTCGCTCCGGGGCTTTATCGCCTTGAGGAATACCGTAACGGCGATCTGCTCACCAACATGCTGTTTGTCTGGTGGGGTCTGCATCTGAATACAGAGGAGCTACCGCAATGGGAAAAGACGCAGCGCGAAGTGCTTGCATCTCATATATCCCGCTCAGCCGAGGCTGATTCGGTAAATGTGGTGGTCATAATCGGCGAGTCATTCATCAAGCGGCACAGCAACATTTACGGTTATCCCCTTGTGACGAATCCGAGGCTGACGGCCGAAAGGGATTCCGGGCGGCTGGCTGTGTTCACCAATTATATCTCTCCGGCTAACTTTACAGCGGCCTCTCTGCGCAATCTGCTTGATCTCAATGACCTGGCGCGGGGCGAGAGCTGGGCGTCGGGGGCGTATTTCCCGTTGGTGGCGGCGCGCGGCGGCTGGCGCGTGCATCTCTATGACAACCAGGTGACGGTGCCGAAATTTCTGGTTGACGTGCAGCTGGCGGCGGTGATGCGCAACCCGATGCTCGACGGCGTTTGCTACGAATGGGTCACCGACTCGCTCGACCGTTACGACGGCGATTTCGAGGCGCGCGTGAACCGCGAGCACCCGTTTGATGGTTCGGTGGGCAATCTCGACATCTATCATCTTTACGGCCAGCACTTCGACCCTGCCGACCGCTATCCGGCCGGAGGTGCGCATGACCGCTGGACGGCCGACTCGCTCCCTTACGACCGCCCCTGGTTCACTCCTGCCAAACGGCAGGTGGTGGCCGAGTACGACAACGCCACGCTCTACAACGATTCGGTGGTGGGTGCCATCATCGACCGTTACCGCGACACCCCGGCCGTGGTGATATATTTTTCGGATCATGGCGAGGAGATGTTCGACGCCTCTGACTGCAACGTGCGCAACGAGCCTTCGGGCGACCTGCGCGGCTGGCTTGAGCGGCAGTTCGAGATTCCGTTCTTCATCTGGGCCTCAGACAGCTACCGTGCGATGCGCCCCGCCCGGTGGGCCGGTGTACTCGATGCCGTTGACCGTCCCGGCATGCTCGACAACGTGGGTCAGGCTGTGCTTGGCCTCTGCGGCATGGATTCGGTGCGATATTACCGGCCTGACCGCGACATTCTGAGCCCGGCGTATCGCCCTGCCGACCGTGTTACCCTCGGCCGCCGTGTCAACTATGATTCGCTTGTCGCTCCCCGTTCCCCACATAAATCACATAAGTAACATCCGTCACATAAGTCACATAATCTCATCACCCCATCCCCCTTGCGTCTGCGCCCTTTCGCACAGGCGCAAAAAAAAATTACTCGTCGTCCCGACGAATAATCTTCTTACCTTAAATCTAATACCATGAAAAACTGATGCAAAGGTAGAGATTATATGTTATGCAACATAATTTTGGGGCAAGAAAATATCTGTTGTTAACGAAATTTTACAAATAGGCCTCAATTTTACGGTTTGTGAAAGGTTTGTTAACGCTTGCTCGCCAAAATGGAGGTGTAGAGTCCGCGCAGCTGCTCTTTCACGGCGTCGGGATAAAATTCAGGTACGCGCCGCAACCCCTCGCGGCCATGGGCGGCAATATCGCCGGGATTGTCGAGGTAATGGTCAATGGCGCGTTGCAGGGCGTCATGGTCTACCGGCGGGAAAAGTATGCCGTTCTCGCCTGAAGTGATGATTTCCGGGATACCCCCCACTTCGGTGGCTATCGAGGGCATAGCCGCAGCCATGGCCTCAAGCAGTGTCACCGGCAGACATTCTATATACGAGGGCAACACCATCACATCGGCTGAGTCGATAAGCCTGAGCTTGTCGGCGCCGTCTACCCAACCCGGTGTCTCTACCATGTCGCCGATGCCGAGACGGTCAATCAGCGCGGCCAGGCGGTCATCCTCTCCGGTGCCCCCGATGGTGAACAGCGCGCGCCCGCGCCAGCGGCCGGCGTTGCGTCCGATTACTTCGGCCAGGTCATAGACCCCTTTGGGCTGACAGATGCGCCCCAGGAAGATGAACCGCATCGGTCTCTCTGCGGTGCCGCGCGGTGCGGCCCCGAGACGCGCCGCGGTCTTGGCGGGCGCCACGGGCGCCACCACATTATTTATCACCGTCACGTTCGTAAGGCCGATCTCGTCGGTGAAATACCGGGCCCATCCGTGCGTCAGCGTCACCACGGCGTCGCACCGCCCCATAAGGCGTTTTATGCGCGATGCGCCGGTGCGGTCGATGTAGTTCTTGAACCCGCCGCCGTGTACATGCAGCACGACCTTGTAGCCTAACAGTTTCGCCCATGAAAGTATCATCGACTTGCGCATCCACGATTTTCCCGACCCGCTGTGGATATGGATTATGCGCACGCGCGAGAACGGACGCATCCACACCAGGCGCGCATATATTCCGGCCACCTTCAGCATGCTCATCCCCGTGCCGAGGCGTGAGTTCGTGGCCAGGTGACGGAATCCGGGCAGCATATCCTTGTATGAGTGCAGGACCGACGATATTCCACCGCGCACGCGCATCGACGGGCACACGAACATCACCCGCCGGAAAATTCCGTCGGGGTCACCGGTGTTTGCTGCCGGGGCGGCAGGTGTATGTATGTCGGTTTTATAATCGTGTCTTGTCATCGCACTGCGTTATGCTCACGCAAAGTTACAACAAAAATCCACACAACCGGCATTATTGGCGGCGTTCAGGGGGCTTTTTACATTTTTAAATAGAAATTTCGAGGGGTGAAACGTCTGATATTGAAGCGGATTTTGTAATTTTGCCACGATATTCGGGTCTTTGGCCCGCCAGACCATCAGGGATGAGCATCAATTTTACAATCGACCAGGGCAACAGCGCGGCCAAGGTGGCCGTCTGGGACGGCCCCGAGCTGGTTGACCAGCAGGTGATCGGCGTACTGACCGACGGCATCCTCGCCGGTCTCGCCGGGCGTTATAAGCCCGACCGCGCGCTGTGCTGTTCGGTGACCGGCAACGGCGAATGGCTCACCCGCGTTCTGCGCGGCCTGGGCGTTGACGCGTGTCTGCTCACCTGCGGTACCCCCATGCCGCTCGCAATCGGCTATGAGACCCCCGAGACACTCGGCCCCGACCGCATCGCTGCGGCTGTAGGCGCCTGGAGCATGTTTCCGCACCAGAGCCTGCTGGTGGTTGATGTCGGCTCGGCCGCCACATACGATGTCGTTTCGGCCGAGGGGCGCTTTCTGGGGGGCAATATCGCGCCCGGCATAGGCATGAGGCTCAGGGCGCTGCGCAGTTTTACCGCGCGTCTGCCCGAGGTGAACGGCTATGGCGACACGCCGCCTTTCGGCACCGATACCGTCACGGCCATGCGGTCGGGCGCGGTGCGCGGTGTTGCCGCCGAGGTGGCCTATTACCGCGCCCTGCTCCCCGCCGGCACGCGCGTGGTGCTCACCGGCGGATGGTCGCGCCGGCTGGCCGAATTCCTCGATTTCGAGGTCACCCTCGAGCCATGCCTTGTCACCAAAGGCTTACTTAGCATACTGTTGTATAATGAACATAAAGGCAAAAATTAAGACACTCGCGGCGATTGTGGCCGTCGTAATGGCAATCTTCACCGCAGGTGCCCAGAACAGCACCATCTCGCCCTATTCGCGGTTCGGCTACGGACTGCTCTCCGAGCAGGCCAACGCCGCACAGCGCGGCATGGGGGGCGTGGGCTATGCCATGCGCTCGGGCCGCTCGATAAACTTCATGAATCCCGCGTCATACGCCGCCATCGACACCCTTACCTTCCTGTTCGATATGGCCGCCGACGGCAAGGCACTATCCACACGGCAGGGCGACCTCAAGGGGCACAACTTCACCGGCGGCCTCAGCTACGTGACCATGCAGTTCCCGATCACACGCTACGGCGGCGCGTCGGTGGGTCTGATGCCATATTCCGAAGTCGGTTACCGTTTCGGAAACTCCATTGTAAACGGACATAACGCGCGCGAAGGCTCAGGCTCGCTCAGCCAGCTTTATGTGGGCCTCAGCGGCCGCCCCTTCCGCAATTTCACATTGGGTGTCAACATCAGCTACCTCTTCGGCACGCTCAACAACGACACCTATATATACACCGACCAGGGCTCGACCTCGCTGCTGCAGCGCGTCATAGAGATTCGCGACTACAACCTGCGGTTCGGCGCACAGTATGAGTTCAACATCGGCGAGCGCAACACCATAGGGCTCGGCGTGATATACTCTCCGGCAAAGGACTTCCGCGGCCATACCTACGGCATGAAGGCCGACGCCGGCACCAACGAGACCCCCGATACCATCGGCTACACCTCGCTCAAAGGGAAGAGCCGCATGGCCGAGACCTGGGGCGCGGGCATCAGCTACCGCTGGAACCAGCGCCTGTTTGTCGAGGCCGACTTCACATACCAGCCCTGGAAGAATGCCGGTTTCGCCTCGGTCGAGGGATTTGACTCGCCGGGCAACGGCGCCGAGAACTTCGACAACCGCTGGCGTGGCGCCCTCGGCCTCAGCTATACCCCAAACCCGCGCGGCAACTGGGTGAGCCGTGTCAATTACCGCCTGGGCGGCTCGTACAGCAACGACTACATCCGCGTCGGCGACAACTCGGTGCGCGAATATGGCGTCTCGCTCGGTTTCGGTCTGCCGGCTCCGTCGTCGAAGACAATGGTCAACCTCGCCTTCGAGTACCGCCACCGCCAGGCCACGCCCTCCCCGCTGGTAAAGGAGGACTATTTCATGTTCACCGTCGGCATAAACGTCAACGAACTCTGGTTCTGGCGTAACAAACTGCGTTGACCCCGTAGCCCCCACCGTCAGTGACCGTGATGACCTCAGTCAGACAGATGCGTGTGCTCCCGGTGCTCGTGGCGCTGGCGCTTGCCGTTTCGTGTGCCGACAAGAAACAGGAGACCATCGACCTTTCGGCCGATCCCGAGACATTCCCGACGCTCAAGACTGTCAATGTCGACTCGTATGTCTCGGACTCCACCTACACACGCTATCACATCACCGCTCCGCACTGGCTAATCTTCGACGAGGCCAAGGAACCGCGGTGGGTGTTTCCCGCAGGGCTCTATGCCGTGCGTTATGACAATGCGATGAACGAGAACGGCTCGTTTACAGCCGACTCGGCCACATATCTCAGCGACAGGCGCCTGTGGCGGTTTGACCGCAACGTGCGCATGCTCAACATCAACGGCGACAAGTTCCTGACCCAGCAGCTCTTCTGGGACCAGAACTCGCGCAAGATCTACTCTGACTCATTCATCCACATCGAGCGCTCTGACCGTATCCTCGAAGGGGTCGGTTTCGAGTCGAACCAGGAGATGACCGAGTACATCATCCGCCGCCCCACCGGCATCTTCCCCACCTCGATGTTCACCGGCTCGGGCCGCTGAACCGTTGCGGTGACAGGTGTTGTGGCTTGTCACCGTTCATCACCCTTATCCACGATACTTCAAAATCTTTGACTAACCTATTACCAAACACTACATCAACCAAACATCTCACATTATGACAAGATTCTACCACAAATTGCTGTTGCTGTTTGCGGGTATGTCTCTGGCGGCATCGCCCGGCGCCTTCGCCGAGGGTACCGAGATTGACGGTCTCAACTATGTTTTGAGTACCGGCACGACCAAGACCGCCACACTGACATTCCAAAGCAACTCAAACAGCACTCCAAACTATCCCGACCTTCCGGATGAGGTGGTGGTTCCGGCCACCGTCACAAGCAACGGTATCATCTACACTGTTACCGGAATCAAGTATCATGCGTTTCGCAACTGCCAGAATATCACCAAGATAACTCTGCCCCCCCCTATCAACGGCCGTTTCCTATAACTCCAGCACCGGTAAGTTCTTCGACGGCTGTACCGCCCTCGAAGAGGTTGTCTTTGACGCGGAGGGTACGGTCTCGCTCCCGTCGACGACGTTCGCGGGCGCTACGGCGCTGAAACGTGTCGTCCTCCCGCAGAAGATGACGACAGTGAACACTTCGCTGTTCCGTGATGCCTCGATGATAGAATCAATCGAGTCTGTCGTATGGCCCTCGGCGGCTCTTACGGTCGGCAGCAGTACATTCAACGGCTGTACCGCGCTGAAAGAGGTCATCGGACTCGAAAACGTCACGACCATTAATGCTTCGGCTTTCCGCGACTGCAAGTCTCTTGAGACCTTCAGCTGGCCCGTGGGTGTGAAGACCGTCAACAACTATACGTTTGCCGGATGCGAGTCGCTTAAGAGCGTGACCGGTATGGATGCAGTCACGTCAATGGGCACCTATGTGTTCCAGAACTGCTCGTCGCTCGAGACATTTGCATGGCCTGCGGCTGTAAAAGCCATCGGCAATTACACATTCGACGGCTGTACCTCGCTCACCGCGGCGACAGGCATTGACAATGTCACCACCATCGGCAGCTACGCTTTCAAGGGGTGCTCGTCCATGACCGAGTTCGCCATTCCCGCAGGTGTGAGATCAAATTCCTCAACAACGGGAATCGGCACCGGCGCTCTCGAAGGATGTACCTCACTGACCAAAATCATCCTTCCCGCCACCTTTACCCAGACCGGCAGCGGTATCTTCAGCGGATGTACCTCGCTGACCACTGTTGTGGGTACCGACAAGCTTACCACAATTTCAGCGAATGCTTTCAAGGGCTGTACCTCTCTGACAACACTTGAAGGGATGGATAAAGTCACTACCATCGATGCAAGTGCATTCGAAGGCTGTACCGCTTTCAGCAACTTCGCGTTCCCCAGTCTGACCGGCGTAGGTGCCTATGCTTTCAAGGGATGTACCTCGCTGACTGAGGTGGTCTTTGCAAAATCAGCCTATGTAAATGCCTATGCCTTCCAGGACTGCACGAACCTGAAACGTGTGGAGTTCTACCCCACGATGCAGTATCTGGGTGAGAATTCGTTCAGAAACACGGGTATTACTGAAGTGACGTTCCCTACGCATTTCACCGGAAACACACACATGTATGTCGGCGTGTTCGAGGGCTGCAAGGCTCTGACCACAGTCAATATACCCGGTACTACCACACTCACACATTATTGTTTCGGTAACGGCGCTTTCAAGAACTGTACCGCACTGACCGCAGTGAACTTTCCGGCTGGCGCTACAAAGGCGACCTCATTCAACGGCTCCGGCGTGTTCGAGGGATGCTCAGCTCTCACCGACCTTGAGATACCCGCCAATATCCTCACCCTCAATGCCGCTCTGTTCACCGGGGCCAACGGTCTGAAGAACCTTACGCTCAACGAAGGTCTGAAGACATTCAGCGCCGGTGAGAATGTGTCGTATCTCGATGCCTCGAAAATCGAGGAACTTGTGCTCCCCTCGACGCTCACCACTATCGGCAACTATGCTTTCCACAAGATGCCCGAGCTGCGCAAGGTCACACTCCCCTCTACAATGACCAAGCTCACCACAAGCTACCTGTTCGACGGCTGTGCCAATCTGTCGGAGGTGGTTTTCCCCGAGGTGTTCACAACCATCGAAG
>CALJBF010000254.1 GCA_938027385.1 uncultured Porphyromonadaceae bacterium
CGGTCACACCTTCCGAGGCGAGGTCGATGGCCGAGGCGGCGCGTCGGCTGTCGCGTGCGTCGAAGAACTGACGGAAGAATCCAGGGGTCAGTGTGCCTATGCCCCAGCCTTTGCCGTAAGGGGTGGCGTTGATGTTGCGCATGCCCAGGTTGACAAGCCAGCGGTTGGCGTCGTTGTTGCCATTGTAATCCTGGGTGGGGGTGAATGTCTGCGCCAGGATGACCTCTGAATTGGCATCGCCGGCATAGGTCGATTTCTCTGCATCCCATCCGGTGGCGTCTTTCACGGGCACCAGAGATGCGGCAGGCCACAGGTCCTTGAAATCGGGCACCAGCTCATATTTCGACGAGGAGATCACATCCTCGGCGGCGGCCAGAGCCTCGGCGCGGCTGATTGCCGTACCGTTCGTGTACACGGGGTCGGCGCCGTAATAGCCCGAATAGAACAGGTATGCCCTTGCGAAAAGCGCCTCGGCGGCATATTTCGTGATCTTGCCGAAGTTCTCCACGCCGAGATTCTCATCGGGGCCGATATTGTCGATTGCATACCGGAGGTCGTCGAAGATCAGCGCGTAGACATCCTTGGGGTCGGCCTGTTCGCGATTTTCGTTCGAAGGCTGGGTGAACAGGGGGATGTTGCCCCACAGGCGCACCATGTCGAAATACATGATGGCGCGGAGCGCGCGGCACTCGGCCATGATGCGTGCGTGGTTAGCCTCGCTCTCCCAGGTTATTTCTGGCTCGGCGGTGATGAGGGTGTTGCAGCGGAACACGCCGGCGTAATAGACCTTCCATTCCTGTTCGAAGACATTCATCTCAGACGGAGCGGCGGCCTTGTCGAAACGGTCCACAAGCTGTGCGCCGTATCCGTCGCCCACACCGGCGCCGCCGTAACACTCGTCGGACATGATCGACGAGGCCATCAGGAAACTGTATGCGCCCGGATTCGACGACACCTGACGCCAGCCGTCATAACAGCCGAAAAGGGCGCGCTGTGCCTGGCTTTCGGTCTTGTAGTAGTTCTGCGAGTTGGGCTCGGTCTTTGACGAGACGTCCAGGAAATCCTCTGAACATGAGCCCAGCGCCAGCCCGGTCATCGCCACAAGAATAGCGGATATTTTGGTTCTTATATTTTTCATCTTGGTATTCGTTTCAGATTAGAATGACAGGTTGAGACCGAAGAGGTATGTGCGTGAACGCGGGTAGAAACCGAGGTCGACGCCCGATACCCATGATGCCGTGCCGTAGCCGATTTCGGGATCCATGCCGTCATATTTGGTGAAGGTGAGCAGGTTCTGGGCCTGGAAGTACAGGCGGCAGTTGCCGAGCCATTTCTGATTGATGAGCGGCGCGAAATTGTAGCCGATGGTGAGGTTGCTGATGCGGAAGAAGTCACCGTCGTGCAGGTAGAGGTCTGAGAACTGCCAGTTGATGTTGTCGTTGGTCACGCGCGGCATCCGGTTCGAGGTGCCCTCGCCCGTCCAGCGGTCGAGGATGGCTGTGGTGTAGTTGGCCTTGGCGTTGCCCTGGTTGCGGTAGCTCTGCACAATCTTGTTTCCAGCCTGTCCCACGCCAACGATGCCGAGGTCGAAGTTCTTGTAGTAGAGGTTGATGTTGATGCCGTAGGTGAACTTGGGTATGCCGTTGCCCAGGTCAACCTTATCGTTGTCATCGATTGTTCCGCTGTGGTCTACGTCAACGAAGATCACGTCGCCCGGCTTGGGGTCTGACTGGAGGATGCCGTTTCCGGCTGCCTTCCAGGCGTCGATCTGAGCCTGGTTCTGGAATATGCCGGCGGTGCGGTAGCCCCAGAAGTAGCCGATGGCGTGGCCGTTCTCGGCGCGGTAATATTCGGGAGCGTTGTCATAGAGTTCGTTGGTGGTGCCGTGGATTATGCCGTCCTGGGTGGGGATTGAGCCGACGCGGTTTCGGTTGTAGGCGCCGTTCACGCTCACATTGTAAGAGAAGTCGCTGCCGATTACGTCGTTCCAGCCGAGAGACAGTTCCACGCCGGTGTTCTTGACGTTACCGCCGTTGATGAAGGGAGCGTCGGTACCGGCGGTGGCCAGGATGGGAGCCTGCACGAGCCAGTTCTTGGTGTTCTTGAGGTAGAAGTCGAAGTTTGCGGTGAGGCGGCCGTTGAGGAAACGGGCGTCGAAACCGGCGTCGAACTGCTCTGACGATTCCCATGTCAGGTCCATGTTGCCGAGACGGTTGGGGTAAGCGCCCCAGTAGTTCTCGAGAGTGGTCGAGTAGCCGCCGTCGTATGCACCGCCGGGGCCCATGTACTGGCCGAAGAAGTAGTGCGTGTGGTCGATCTGTATGGGCGACAGGTAACGGTAGTTGTCGATGTTCTGGTTGCCGACCTTACCGTAGCTGGCGCGGATTTTCAGGAACGAGAGCCACTGGGCGGTCTGCTCCATGAACTCCTCGCTCGATATGTTCCAGCCTGCCGAAACCGAGGGGAACCAGCCGTGACGGTGACCCTTGGCGAATTTCGACGAGCCGTCGTTGCGCAGGGTGAAGTTGATCATGTATTTCTCCTTCCAGTTCCATCCGAGTCGGCCGAAGTAGCTGACGCGACGCTCCTGGTCGTAGGGGTTGCCCGAGGCCGAAAGGCCGTCGCCGGTCGAGGCGGCGGTGCCGTTGTTCACCCAGGCGAAGGGCCAGGTGTCGAAACCCTCCTTGAGGAAAGCGTTGCCGGCGCCTACATGCGTGCCCTTGAGCTGATATGCCTCCATACCGATAAGGGCATTGAACTCATGCTCCTTTATCTTCCAGTCGTAAGAGGCTGTGTTGGTCCAGGTGAGTTCCAGACCGTCGTTCATCCCCTGCGACACTGTGGTTCGCGAGATGTTCTGGATGTAGGGCGAGAAGTTGTAGAGCGGTGTGAAACTGCGGGTCTCATTCGAGGTGTAGTTCACGCCGAACACGGTCTTGATGCGCAGGTTCTTGATCGGTTCTACCTGAGCGTAAGCGTTGGCGGTGACGTAGGCGTTTTTGCGCTGGTTGTATTTGAACACCTGCATCATGCCGTAGGGGTTGCCGTCGTACATGTACCAGTCGGAGTTGCCGGTGTTGTTGAGCTCGCCGTCGGCGTCCCATACCGGCGCCAGCGGTGAGGTGTTGAACGCGCCCTTGAGGGTCTGCGTCATGCCGTAATACTGGTTGCCGATGTCCTGGCCGCGCTGTTTCGAGTAGACGAACGATACCTGCTCGCCGATCTGGATGAGGTCGCCGAAGAGCTTGTGGTCTGAATTCACGCGGAAATTGTAACGCGAGAAATTCGACACGTCGGGACCGCCCACGATACCCTCCTGGCTGAGATATCCGGCCGAGATGGCGTAGGTACTGGTGGCCGAGCCGCCGGTAACGCCCAGGGTATAGCTCTGGGTCTTGGCGCCGTCATTGAACATGCTGTCAAGCCAGTCGGTATCGATCAGCGAGCCGTCGGCGCGGTAGATGCTTGTCATGGTGTCCCACTGGTAGGGGGCGCCCCCGCTGTTGATGTTAGACTCGTCCATGATGGTCATGTACTGGCGCGAGTTTAGCATCTTGGCCTTGTGGGCCACGGTCTGCCAGCCGTAGTAGCCGTCGAAAGTGACTTTGGCCTTCCCCTCCTTGCCGCTCTTGGTGGTCACGAGAACCACGCCGTTGGCGGCCTGGGCTCCATAGATTGCGGCCGAGGCGGCATCCTTGAGCACGTCGATGCTCTCGATGTCGGCGGGATTCACATTGGCGATGTCACCCTTAATGCCGTCGATAAGATAGAGCGGGCCCGAGTTGCCCACAGTGCCGAGACCGCGGATGTTTACCTTCATCCCCGCGCCGGGCTGGCCCGATTCGGAGGTGATGTTCACGCCGGGCATCTGGCCCTGCATGGCCTGCAGCGGGCTGGTGGTGTTCATCTTGGCGATCTCCTCGCCTTTCACCTGCGATGTGGCGCCGGTGACGAGTTTCTTTTTCTGTACGCCGTAACCCACGACCACGACCTCGTCGAGCACCTCGGAATTTTCCTGGAGGGCGACATCGAGACGGTCGCCGGTCACCTTGAGTTCACGCGGTATGAAACCCACATACGACACCGATACTGTGGCGCCGATCTGGGCCTGGACCGAGAAATTGCCGTCGATGTCGGTGGCGGCGCCGGCGTTGGTTTCAATCACTCGCACTGACGCTCCGATCAGTGGCTCTCCGTCAGAAGCTGAGGTCACGGTGCCCGTCAATGTTATTGTCTGGGCCTGGAGCAGTCCGATTCCCGCCAGCAGGCACATCAGCGCTGCCGAAAGGCGCCGGATCAGGGTTCCGCGACACGATACCTTTGATTTTTTCATTGGTAAGACCTGGTTAGTATTATTAATGTGTTGAATAGTTCCGGTATTAGTTTGAATGACCCGGTGTCAGGATTGTCCCGGGATTTTCTGTGAAACGGGAACGTGCAGAAATACCCTTCCCGGTTACGGTCACAAAATTAGGGCAAAAACGCCGCAGCACGGGCCCGGGTTTGCTTTATGGAAAGGTATGATTTGTTGTCGTGGCCGCAGGATGTTTCCGATTACGGTACAAAATGTTTCCGGCACTCATAACCATGCTGAACAGCATATATTTACGCACATGCGGAAACGCCACGGATCTGCATGTCTGACACCCCGTGCGACATTGCGCGCACCCGGATTATTTGTATCTTTGCGGTCATAAACCCCATTATCCATGAAAAACTTCCACTTGCAAATACGCGTCATCGCCATCCTGGCCTGCCTGCTCGGCACCGCGGCCTGTGCGTCTGCCGCCGCCGGCGACGTGAGGTTCCGCAACATCCAGACCCAGCAGGGACTTTCAAACGACGACGTGAACTGCATCTTCAAGGACTCGCATGGTTTCATCTGGTTCGGAACGGCATCGGGACTCAACCGCTACGACGGGTATTCGGTAAGGATATTACACTCGCAGCGCCCCGACACCACCGCATTGCGCGACAACTATGTGCAGAGCATACAGGAGGATGCCGACGGAAATCTCTGGATCTGCGCCGGCGACACCTATTCCATATATGACCCGGTAAACGAGCGGTTCAGCTGGTTCAGCGCCGACAAGGCCGCCGCCCTCGGTCTCCCATCCGAGCCGAAACAGATTCTGATTGACGGCCGGAGAATATGGTTCGTCACCGGCGACAATTCCATCTACCATCTCGACCCCGGCAGGAAAGCCGTCAAGGTGGCGCAGACAGCACCGGTCTGGGCCGTGACCCACATAGCCGCTATGCCCGACGGCCGGTTGATGGCGGTCGACAACGGCGGCGGCATCTCGGTCATCGGCGCCGACGGCCGGAGTGTTACGCGCACCGCCCCGCAGTCGCCCCCGGCCCATGAGGCGGAGTTCTTTATCTTCCCTGACCAGGACGGCATGATATGGACATTCTCGGTGTTCGGGGCCTCATGTCTTGACCCGCGCACACTCCGGTGGGTGCCACGCAAGATATGCAGTGATCTCAGAGGGCTGTCGGTCAAGGCTATGGCTCAGGACAGCACCGGGCGCCTGTGGTTCGGCACCGACAACAACGGCATATATATCGTTGACAAGGATGACGCCGTGGAACGGCTCACAAACATCCCGGCCGACCCATACTCGCTCCCCAACAACACCGTCAAGACCATCTATACACCCGGCGACGGCGGCGTATGGGTCGGAACCTACAAGAAAGGAGTGTCGGCATATTACCCCAGCGAATACAAGTTCTCGAGCCACCTTATGGCCGACGTCAACTGCATAGCCCGCAACCCGGGCGAATACTCGAGCGTATGGGTGGGCACCGACCATTCGGGACTGATGAAATACAACTGTGCCACAGGCGAATTCGTCAGCATCAGCGACAGCTCCGACCCTTCGCACAACGCCATCACGGCGCTCATGACAGATTCAAAAGGCGCCCTCTGGATCGGAACTTATCTCGGGGGACTCAAACGGTACTCCAACGGCCGGTTCGAGCACTGGACCACAGCTGACGGACTGGCATCCAACAATGTATGGGCCATACTGGAGGGGGATGACGGGAAGATATGGCTCGGAACACTTGACGGCGGCCTGCAGGTCTACGACCCGGACACGCGTGCGTTCCGCACCTTCGACACATCGAACTCGCGCATCCGCACAAACTATATCAACACCCTTGCCAAGGGGCGCGACGGGTCAGTCTACGCGGGCACCACTTACGGTGTGGCACGCATCTCGCCCGTCGACTACTCGATAACCACCTACAAGGGGAGCACACGAGACGAGCGTGATTTCTCGAACCTTAACATAAACCAGATCGCGGTCGACTCGCGGGGACTGCTGTGGGTAGGCACCCGCGAGGGCCTTGAGGTGTATGACGTGAAACGCGACACGCTCTACAGCCTCAGCCTTTCGGACCGGTTCCCAAACCCGTTCATACTCGGCGTGACAGAGGGCGCCGACCACACCATGTGGGTCACCGTGGGCAATGACATATTCAACATATCGGCGACACCCGGCGCGAACGGTGCCTCATATTCGTTTGCCGTGAAATCGTATGGCAGTCATGACGGCATCGTGTCGGGCACCTTCAACCAGCGGTCGATGTGCCTTCTGCCGTCGGGCGAGATCCTGGCCGGGTCGCTCGAAGGGATTCTGACAATAAATCCCGAAAAGATCATCCTCGACGGCAACAGCCCGCATGTCATGTTCACCGGCCTGGCCGTGAAGAACGTGCCGGTCGAGGTCGGTGACGAGTACAACGGCCGTGTCATCCTGCCGGAATCCCTCGACTATACCGACCGGATAAGACTCGACTACGACCAGAACGACATCACTGTCTACTTCGCCACCGACAATTACAGCAACTCGGAACACACCGTCT
>CALJBF010000255.1 GCA_938027385.1 uncultured Porphyromonadaceae bacterium
CTGCGACCACCTGGTCCCAAACCAGGTGCGCTACCGGACTGCGCTACGCCCCGAGTACAGATGCGGTGACGGTCTCTACCGTATGCGGTCTGTTTTGTGATGCAAAGTTACGATTTTTATGTCGCATCACAAAATTTTACGGGGTTTGTTCAGTCAATGTATAGCCGATGTTCTGCAGTTTATGCGCTACCCGTGTTGAATCAGCATACCGGTAGTGTGTGGCCGATGTGTGGCCGAAAGGTTCTGTACGGCTCCGTTTCGTGCCAGAGAAATTTTCGGTGTGTCAAGGCTTTAAACGGAGTTTCGGCATGGTATCGTCAGGAGAATAGGGTATGTATTCAAAATATTCCATTTCCGGATCGATGCCGTGGCGGTTTACCTGATAGGTCTCGCCGCAACCGTTAAGCAGAATTGTATCGGGCTCAGACGAGATGACCGACCAGTATATACCCCCGTCGGGTGAGAATGTGCATTGATTGGGCTGGAACTGACTGTCGTCAATTTCAAGATCATTGCGCGAGATATCAAGATTCCGGGGGTGGATGTACATGGTGTATTCGCCAGTATTTTGGTTTTTCATCATGCGGATGTTCTGGAAGAACAGGGTGCCGTTGTTATTGTTGCGTGTGGCGGCCGCACGGATATAGACCATCGACGGATTCACCATATACACGAACATGTGCCGGTTTGTGTTTATCTCGCAGTACACCATGTCGTCGGTAAGGCCATACGCTGCCCCGAGTCGCCACTGCTGCAGGCATTTCCCCACATCTGACCCGTCACGGCATTCCGGCAGTTTATAGGGTGCGACGGTCTTGATCGGTTCGACTTTCGTGAAAGCATGTCCGCGAATTTCCAGTTTTCCATTGGCACTGCTGATTTCAATGGGTTCGGTGCAACCGCTTGTGGTCACGGTGCCATTTTTTGCAAATACAGTTCTGCTTGAAATTCCGGCCTCGGGCACATCAAGTATCGCCTCCATGGTGCTGTCGGCCTTACAATAGAAAATACAGATGGAATCGGTGATGACGGCTTCTGCGTTGTCGCTGCTCCAGACCCCTTTGTACGGCGACAGGGTTGTGGTCGCGGCAAAGGCGGATAGCGCAGCCAACATGCCCAACAGGGTGACGAGTCTGCTCATGTTTTTTCGGTTTATAGTTTTAATGCAAATTTAGGCAATAATCAGTATAGCGCAAAGCTGTTGAGTGGCTGTTATGTCGGTTTCCGTGCCGCGGGAACTTCTGAAAGTCGGGGGCGCCGATCGGACGACCCGGTGAATCAGCGGCCTCCGGCGGTCGAGCGGTCGGCGTCGGCATTGACGTCGACGAGTTTCCTTGCGCTGCGTTTCTGGCGCCCCCATTGCAGGTTGTAGCCTACGGTAATGTAGGGCATGCGCATGTCAAGGCGCATGTGCTGTTCGTTGCGGTTCCACCGGCTTATCGACCGGCTGCCCTGGTCATATTTGCCGAAGGGCATTATGATGCCTGCTCCGAACTGCCATGATTTCCAGTTGTAGCTGAGGTCGATGATGTTGAGGTCTTCGCCCCACGAGATTTTCTCGCCCCAGAGGTCGCGCTCTGCCCGCCGGTACTGTGCGGAAAGCACGAATCCCCAGTGTGTCAGCTCGACCGATACGTTGCCGCTCCATGCGTTGTTGTTATGTGAATAGCCTGTGCCGCGCATACGTTCCATGCGGTATTGGACATAGCCGCTTGCCGTAAGCCAGCCGGGAATGACCTCGATCTGCGGCGCGAGAAAGAACGAGAGGTTCTGCAGTCCGCGGCTGTTCTCGTAAGTGGTGATGAGGCGATTGTCGCCATCCCACATGAGCAGCGGGGTGATGGCGTTTGGCGACGTGAATGCCCGCACGCCGAACGAGCCGTTTACCCTCGGGATACTGAACCCGTAGCGGAAGGTAAGCATGTATGAGTTGGCGGTCTTGAGGTTCTGGTTGCCGACGCGCCACTGGAATCCGTCGAGCTGCTGTGGCACGACATTTGTCTCGGCCAGTGTGGGGGTCGACTGCCATGACGTGAAGTTGAGACGGAAGTTGTGGCTCGCGTTCAGCGAGTATGTCAGTGTGGCCTGCGGGCGCGGGCTCCATGAATGGTTGCCGCGATCCGATTCCATGAAAATGAACCGGGTGTATTGCATGCCCATGCCGGCGGTGGCGCTCCATTTTCCGAAACGCCTGAAGTATTCGGCAAAGAAATACACCTTGTCCTGCCGCTGGTGGAATATCTGTCCGTCAAGGTTTTCGTATTCCGAACGGTTGCGGTTGGCCGTATAGGTCGCCCCGGCGGTGAAACGGGCCTTGTCCCAGTTCTTTATATAGTCTGCCTCGATGGCGTAGACACGGTTCCGGTCCTTGATGTTCGTATGTATGTCGGTGAGCAGTGTCGATGCCCCGGGTGCCTGCTCGATGTAATCAGACCATGAGCGGCCCAGATACATCGACGCCCTGAAATCCACCACCAGCATCTGCCGGCGCGCGAAGTTCTGCTGCAGATAGACCGACAGCGACGGGGTGTTCCCCCTGTCGCCCGACCGCTCTGTGAGAAGAACATCATCCGCGCCGTTGCTGAACGACATCAGGCCGTTGTATTCCGTCTTGTTGCCTGTGTTCTGGCTGTTGTTGAACTGCACTGCAAACACCGTGGTGTCAGGCTTGATGTAGCTGTACGAAGCGAAATAATACGGCTGGGTATTGTAAAGCTCTCCGCCGCGCGGTGTCTCGGTGCGGGTGAGCGATGTGCCGTCGGGATAGGTGAAAGTCTCGCGGTAATCGCGGTAGATCTTAAGGCCTTCGGTAAGCTTGCAGCTTGCGTAGACCTCCCACTGTGAGCGGCCGGTGTTGAATTTGGCGTCGGCCATATAGAAACCCCAAGCCTCGTTGAGGGCGGGGCGTGCCTCTGTCTGCAGCGAGCCGCCGGCGGTGGGGTTCGACACAATGAAATTCAGCACATAATTCGCGCCCCCATACCGCAGACCCGGATTGTCGATCCACTCGACACGCTTTATGGTCTCGGGCAACAGCGCCCTGACCTGGTCGATTGTGGCCTCGCGTCCGTTGATGCGCACCTGCACCGCCTGGCCTGTGGCCTGTACCGTTCCCATCACATCGCTCACCGTCAGGGTGGGAATCATCAGGTGCGTAAGCAGTTGCAGGCCGTTTTTAGAGTTCGCTATCGCGCTTTTCGACGGATGGTAGACATCCATGTCTGCCTTGTGGATAACCCGGGGCGCCTCGATGACTACCTCATGCAGTTCATGTGTCTGAATGGAATCAGGTTGTTCACCATGGGCCGCCAGGCCCATGGCGCAACAGAATGCAACCGTAAGTGCTGTTTTATTTTTCATTGCTGTCTGATGTTTCCATTTAGACGATGCTGCCCGGCTGTTTGTTGCAAGACTTTTTAACTGAATTGTACATAAATGATAAAAAAGACCGGCATCCTTGGTTGGGGATGCCGGTCTGAGTTTGATGGTAGTCTGCCGAAGAGATGGCTTGTCAGTCAGTCATGACCTTGTATGCCCGTGAGCCTGCGGTGACGATGTAGATGCCGGAGGCTACCGTGACGGACTCGTATGCCGAGGCATGTGCGGTGGTGTATACCGTCCGGCCGTCGGGCGTGTTCACGGTCACTGCGAGGTCTTCAGCACCCTTGATGGTTATGACGCCGTTGCGGGCACGCACGGTGATGGCGTCGTCAGCGATGTTGTCGAGAGATGCCGGTGCCGTGGCGCGTTCAGAGGGGAGTGATTCGCCCAGGTCATACACCACAGTCACGACGTATGTCTGCGCTCCGGCGCTCACGCCGCTGTCGGTATAGCCGGTCGCGGCAATCGTCTCGCTGTTGACACGTTTTGAGTCGCGGTACACGTTATACCCTTTCACGGTCAGCTCCAGTCGCGGCGATGAGGCCAGTCGTGCCGTGATGTCGTCGATCATCAGCATGTATTTGTCAACGGATGTGGCGCGTATGGCCATATATACTGCTCCTTCCGGCAGACGGGCGCTGTATTCGATCCAGTCGCCGCCCACGGCATAGCCGTCGAGGGCGATTCCGGTGAAGTCACCGGGCTCGGTGCCGGTGGTAGAGTAGAGCACCTCCATCGACTCGGGGAAGAGCGACAGACAACTCTTTGCCCAGAATGTGACGGTCTGGGCGTCGCCGCACAGGCGGGGCGACACGAGCAGTACGTCAAGCGGCTCGTTGGCGTCATCATTGTAGACCACGGCCAGATACTTGTCGCCCGAGTGTGCCATGAAGTGGGTGTATCCTGGGCTGTCGGGAACAACCGAGGTGTCGAACACGAAGAATGGCTTTGTGCTCTGGCCGGGCACTATTCCGGGGATGTCCACACCCTCGATTGAACCGTTATTGCCGTTGTCGAGCTTGACGGATGTCCATCCGGCAAACTCGTCGCCGGTGAACGACTCGCAGCTGTCGAATGTCTCGGTCTCGGCGATATATGGGCGTTTCTCAAGGTCGGGAGCCTCCCAGGTGAGAGTCACGTCGTTTCCGGTACGGGTAGCGGCGAGTGCCGTGGCCACGGGGTATTCAGGATAGGTCAGGGTGACAGTAGCGGGTGCCGAGCTGTTGTTTTCGGGCTTGAGGTCGGCGGCATAATCGACCACCGCCTTGTAGGTCAGCCGTGCGGGCATCACCGGGTCGGTGATGTCGCTGTAGGTCACCGAGCCGGTCGCCGATTCGTTGATGTCACCGGCAGGCACCGTGGCCACAAGCTCGTCGTTGCGGTATATCAGTACGTTCACGCCCGTGGCCGTTTCGGTGCCGATGTTCTCGTAGCTGACGGTTATGCCGACCGGCTGCCCGGCCTCGACGGTTGCGGGAACCGACAGCTCTACGTTAGCCAGGTCGTGAGCCACCTGGTCGAATACGCGGATGTTGTCGAGCATGATATACTTCATGTTGTCGCGCACGGCCTTGAAACGGAGCTGCACGGTCTGCCCTTTGTAGGCGTCGAGGGGCACGGTCACGCGCGTCCAGGCATCTTTACCCTTCTCGGCCGACAGTACCGATGAGTCGAGTGTGGTGAAGTTTACGCCGTCGGCCGAAATCTGCGACTCAAGCGTGTTCAGGCATCCCGACATGCCGAAATAGTAATATGTGAGGCGCGGATGCCCTGCGTCGGCCGGGATGGCGATGTTGCCCGAGATGAGGTTCACGGTGTCATCCTTGAAGTCACCGTAGATGAGCAGATAGCCGTTGTCGTTGTCCTGAGCCGGAACGTTGTCGAAGTAGTAGCCGTCGACAAGCATCACGCCGCCGGTGCCGTCGAATCCCCAGATGTTGGAGAGGGCCTTGCCTGACCATGATTCAACCATGGGGATGGTGTAGGGGGCCCCTACCGGGACAAGCCCCGTTGGCAGCCCCTCGCCATATCCGGCCACACTGCGCGGGAAGACGGCATACTGCACGAAACGCTGTGTGGCGTTCTCGGGCACCGCCTGGAGCATGCAGTCGGTTTCGGTGAGGCCCGAGGCCACTTCTGTCTGTTCCTCACCCTCGATGCGCATCACGGTATAGGTTAGCGCGCCGCCCGAGAATCTCTTGCCGTTGATGTCGGTTTCGGGGGCAGTCCATGTCAGTTCCATGCTGCCGTTGTTGTCGCCGCGCGATGCTGTGAGCGAGGGGAGTGCCGAGGGCACGTCATAGCCCACGTATGATATTACCGAGGCTGTCATGCCGGCGCCCGAGGCATTGAATCCCTGCACGGCGTATGTGTGCGCACCGTTTGTGGCGGCGTTGTCGGTGTAGGTGAGCCGCGAGCCTGTGGCGGGGTTCCGGAAACTGTGCAGCAGTTCGCCGTCGCGGGTCAGGTCAATGCGCGAAATGGCGCCGAGCGGATTGCCGTTGTTGTCGACGGCCGGGGTGGTGAACGCTATGTCGGCGGTAAGCGAGCCGTTCATGTCAGGTGTGACGGTAAGGTCGGTGGCCATTCCCGGTGTGCCCACATTGAGACCGGCGGCAACCTCCACGTCACCCAGACAGAGCCAATAGCGGTCTTTGTCGCTTATGCCGTGGAATCCTATGTAATATATGCCGTCGGCCGGGGCGACGAGATGCCCTTCGAGTATCTCGCCTCCGTTCTTGAACTGCTGTGATAGCTCGGTCGGCGCTATGACGGGGATTGTCATTGCCTCGGCTGCAGGTGCGGTGCCGGCACATACCTCTATGCGCTCTCTGAGGCTTGAGTCGTTGGTGCCCGCCCGGCATGTCACCTTGTATGACTTGCCGGCCGACAGACGCATCGCCGGCAGCAGGAGCCAGTCGTTCATGGCGTGTGTGACGTCATAGCGCACCTTCACGCAACCGCCGTAATTGTCGGTGTATTCCCAGGTGGTGAAATCGCGGTTGGCGTCGATTATGGTGCATCCGTCGAGGTCGCCGGGAAGTTTGAAACTGTTGGCATACGGCGGCACGATGGTGCCGATGGTGACCGTATTGGTCGTGGCCGGAGCCGAGCGTAATGTGCCGCATACCGCCGTGACGGTATAGTGGAAGTCGGTCAGCTGTTCGGGCATCGCCACCGTCTCGGTGTAGGTCGTGCCGGTAATGCCGTCGATGGTACGTCCGGAGGGGAACGCCTTGAGCGTGTATGTGAGTGCGTCGGGCGACAGCGTGGTGCCGTTGAGCCCCTGCGTCGGAGCCTTCCAGGTGACGGTCATCTGCGACGTGGCGTTGTCGTAGACGGCTTTGGCCGAAGTTGGCGCCTCGGGTGTGTCGGGGCCGATATAGGCTGTCACCGAACGTGCGGGGCCTTGTCCCGTGGTGTTGGCGGCAAAGACGCTGAAGGTATATGCGCCCGGGGCGTCGAGGGTCACGTCGACTTCGACGGCTGCCCCGCATGCGGCTGTGCCGGTGAAGGTCTTGTCGCCGACTGTCAGGGTGTATGTCACGTTCCCTGTGGCGGTGGTGCCGTCGTAGAGCAGCCCCGGGGCGTTGAAGTTCACTTTGCCCGACAGCGATGTGCCCGGGAAAGCGACCCTGAGACCGGTCACGGCATCAGGAGCCTTGTCCTCGGCGCGCGGAGCGGGAATGTATGTGCCGATAAGTTCGGCGTATCCCGGTCTGTCGCAGAGGCGGGTGGCGGTGGCCGTCTTCATGTCTATGGCATACAGGCGGCTGTATGAGTCGGTGTTCGGCGTGTAATATATCACCCCGGCGGCATCGTCGGCAGTGGCCGAGCAGAGATAGCGTGTGGCCACGCCGGTGTCGCCGATGCGTGTCATGTCGCCGGTGTTCTTGTTGATTTTGTTGAGAACGCCCGATTTCGTGATGGCATACAGTTCGCCTGACGAAGTGGCGGCGATGCCGTTCCATACCTCGGTGACATCGGTTATCTTCACCGGCAGCAGCTGTACCGACCCGTCGGTCGGGGGTGCCATGTAACCGAAATATGGTTTGTTGTCGAATGTATTGAAACAGCCGTAGATGCGGCGTGTGGTGGTGTCATATGTAAGGTCGAACGCCCTGACGAAATTTTCCTGTGACCCGGTGGTGCCGATCTGGCTCCAGTCGGCGGGATCATACACGGTCGAGTAGATTTCGCTCAGCTCCCCCTGGTCATACCCTGGGGTAAGCACCAGATACTTGCCGTCGTAATAGACCGACCCGAACTCGCCGTTCACACCGTCAAGCAGGGTGTCGAGGGTATAGCTGGCCAGCGAGAGCGATGCCATGCGGTAACCGCCGTATATCACGTTGCCGGCAAGCTCGCGCGCCCCGGACTGCGATGCCGGAAGACGGGCCGGCATATCCGTCGGCAGAGAGGCCGACAGCCCTACATGGCGCCCGGCCAGGGATTCGGGGAGCATTGAGACCGGTGTTCTGCGTGCTGTGGGGATTTCCGTCTCCCTGGGGTCGGGACGCGGAACGGTCTGTACGCGAGCGTCGGGGCGTCCCCCGTCAGCTGTCTTGAGCGATGCCATTGCGGCACCGGCTCCCACTGCCAGAGCGGCTGCGATTGACAGTGATGTGGATAGTTTCATAAATTGTGACTGTAATTAGTGTGATATGAAGTTAT
>CALJBF010000256.1 GCA_938027385.1 uncultured Porphyromonadaceae bacterium
GTATGGATGAAAACGCCGTTTGCATCACCTTTCTTCGTGCAATACACCGTGACCGGACAATAATATCTATTCATTACCGGCGTCAGTGACATGCCCACTGTGAGCATACCACTGGCGCCGGAAATATACTCTTCCATATCAGCTTTTTTGCGTAAATTTGTCGATTATTGGATCAGAGAAATCAATCGGAATATGAAACAAATATCCCATTTCATCTGCGTTGCGGCATGTATGCTTGCCTCCATCCTGCTGCACAGTTGTGAGAACGACACAACAGATGGGCCGTACCGCGAATACTGCCCCTGGTTTCCTGACTACGAGATCACAAATGGTCTGAAGAGTGTCACAGTACCGCCCGAAGGTGGCGAGATTACTGTCACGACAAACATCGACGGAGCCGTGCCGCTATCGTTCATGGCCTCGAATGTCACCGTTATCGGAACCAATGCAACGCAATTCGGTTTCAAGTGGGATGAACACAGCAAAGTCACAAAGTGCGACCGGACTAATCTTGAGGCCGATGACAGCGCTTTCGACTGGTGCAATCCCCGCCGTCACATGCTCTACACCCATGAGTGGCTGGGGATATGGCAAGAGCCATACGTGTTGCATCTTTATGTGCAGCCGAACAAATCAACTGCAGACCGCACTATTTATGTGGCCCCGCAAATAGAACCCATTTTATACGGGTTCCTCACCGTGGTGCAGGAGGGCGCTGCCGAGGAAAACAGCTGAGCATCAGCGCAAAGAGGCGTTTCGCGTTTTTTTGAACAGACGGCTTAGGTCGTTTTGCCCAAATACTTGATTGTGAGGCTGATGGTGCACTCCGTGACAGTGTTTAATTTTCAAAAATTGAACGCACTGAGAATCAGCATATTAAATACCGTTTTGTTCAATAATTCGATAACCCGGCGTAATGAATTTCTGGCGGAAACGTCCTAAATTTGCGGCTGTGACCCGAAGATGATGCCCGCAAATCGTAGGGACATCGCTTTGCGATGTTTGGCTGGCCAACAGTGATCCATTTCAACATGCCAAAAGCATCTCCCTACAATTTATCGGCCATCACAACATCTGCACAAATGGAGCTTACAGCAGCGGGGAACATCCGGCAACGATTCCCTCGTGCGAGATATTAAACAAATCAATGACTACACTATTGTTATTTAAAATATAATCCTTAACTTTGTGAGAGCATATAACAACATCGCCCGATATATCTAAAATATCGAACATTATCCTTTTTTGTATATGGTAAACATCAGTTTCAACACCATCAGGACTAAATACAACGCATTGCCGCTGGCCATGAAGTATGTGGTGGTATGTGGTCCCGGGCTTGCTGTGCTCCTTGGGCTCATGTTGATTGACCACACATTCTACCCCAAGACTCACACTGTCATGAGAGTCTCAGGCTGCATCTTCGCCGCATGCTTTGCTGTCTACTTCATAGCACAGTCCGTCAAATCATTCCGCCAGGCCGCCGGACACCGCACACTGAAGTGGTTCATCTTCTATATCGTCACCAGCGGTATCGCCGCGTTTCTGTTGTGGTGCCTGTTCTCCAGCTATTATATCGAGACCTACCATTTCATAATAAATATATTCACATAATTAAAAGAGGGTAATACCAATCACATCAACTATTCATGAGAGTCAAATCAATCGCGCGCGTGACGGCGGCAATCATACCGCTGGGGCTGCTGATGGCGGCATGCCTTGAAACCGAACAATACGGCTTGCCCCAGAGCGTATACTTCGGGGAAGAGGGCGGAACCCAGATATATCACAGCGACCGCCTCCCTTCCTCATTAACAATCTCCATCGAGGACGGCAAAAAATACGCAGAAATAAATCCCCATTATCCGTCGGCAGAAAGCACGCCCGACGAGGAGGCATCGTTCTCACTCGACTGGCTCACGGTAACATACCGCCATGCCGACCAAGAAATCGAATTCACCGCCTTACCGATGACAGAAGGCAAACACCGCAAATTCAAGGTGGAATACTTTTACGGCAACGGAAGTGCCGTAACCAAAGTAAACCAGACACGATAAGCCGATGATCATGAAACGTATCACCCTCTATGCAATCCTGGCTATCCTGACGGCGCTCACCACAACTGCCGCACAGCCGGCGCGCGGTTATCGCGGCTTTATCGACTGGAACAACTCGGTCACGCACATCAACCGCTCGGCCACCGGGCCCCTTTGGCACGACGCCTACTATATCGGCGGCTCAACAGCTCACGGGTATCAGATCAACCCGATGTGGTTCGTCGGCGCCGGTATCGGGCTGGAATTCAACCTCTCTGAGCCGACATTCATCTTCCCGCTTTACGCCGAGGGACGCGCCGATCTGACATTCGGCCGTTTCACGCCGTTTGTCGACGCGCGCCTCGGTTACCAGTTCTCAGAGATTGGCAACGGAGTATACTTCTCTCCCACAGTCGGCTACCGTCTTGGCATATCGCGCAAATGCGGCCTCAACCTCGGACTCGGCCTGACACTTCGCGACTGCGTTGACGAAACCTACCGCTCCCGGCACACCTCGGCCGCCACCATATACGACTTCATAGGCAAGAGACATAACACCAAACTGTTTTTCTCGTTCCGCCTCGGCATAGACTTCTGACAGACCACCTGACTTACCGTCATAACAACAGCACAATACCATCCCAAATGCAGATAAAACAATCACTTCTCGCGCTTGTGGCAGCCATTGCATACGCCACTGCACCCATGAATGGCGCAGAGCCGGGTTACCGCGGTGTCTTTGAATACGGCTATGGTTTCGATACCGGCAGCGACCATGAGTTCAAATATTACAATGAACTCCACACCACTCACGGCTATCAGGTCATTCCGCAATTCTTCGTCGGCGCCGGTATCGGAGTCGACCTCTACAAAGGCAATTACAATTACAGCAAATTGTATTACAGCATTCCGCTGTATCTTGACCTGAGGTATGACGTGCTCACGACACGGTTCTCACCCTTCATCGACATGAAAGCCGGATATGCGGTGGCCGGAGACCAGACCGGCTGGTATCTGAGTCCGACCGCAGGATGCCGTATGGCACTCGACGGGCACCTTGGCCTGAACCTCGGAGTGGGATACCTCTACCGCAAGAATACAGAGATGTGGGACGGAGGCGTCGCTTACCCCTCCATATCGGGCGTCTGCATACGCCTCGGCTTAGATTTCTGATCACCTTCCACGAACGAGTTTCCCTCCGACATAATGTACCGGCAACTTAAAATACGGTGGCGACGTCTGCCGGCGTGGATGCGCGGATTACTGTTGATACTGTTTCCCGGCATACCGCTGCTGATGTTGAGCGAAAGGTTCCCCGTTATCGAGACAATCATAAACATCGCTTGCGCGATTGGGTTATTCGCCCTGTTTACCGTAGGAATGGTCACGCTGTCGCTGAGCATATATACAGCAATCAGGAAGCATAATTACCGGCAACTTATTGTCACTCTCATCCTGGGAGCGGCCGCACTTTATTATCTCTTCGACCGGCTGCATCTCTCATCATTGATCCGCAAGGTTGCAGATGCGTTTTAGCTGACTTGACACCTGATTGTCAAAAATATGTACGATTTTACAAAAACGGGGCGCCGCGATTGTCGGATTTACAAAAAAGGGGCGGATAGTTTGACGGCGCTGACAGATTGTATTCGTAACTTTGCAGACAAACCAGCAAGCAAGTCACGGAAATGCTATCTGCCCTGTACGCTTACACCATTTTCGCCGGAGCGGTCTGCACTGCCCTGCTGGCGGTATGTCTGCTGCTAAGCCGCGCCCCGAAAACCGAAATTTACAGGCCCTACGACCGCGCGCGCAAACTGCTCGGCGCGTCGCTCTGTTTTTTCGCCGCGGGAATCGGCGTGTTCGCGGTGTTCCCGCTCAGAAGCATGAAACCGGACTTCGCTCCGGCTCTCAACCTCACGTATTTTTATCCGGCGGCACTGCTGTTCGGCTACGCTTTCATACAGTTGCTCGACCGCGACTACTACTGTCCGCGCCGGTCGAGACGGTTCCTGTGGTCGGGCATAGCATACGTCGCGCTGTTATGGACACTCACACTCGCCACAGCGGGCACCGCCCGACGCGTGATACTTATTCTCTTCGCCGCATGTTTCCTCACGGAGGCATTCGTGCTCGTGATACGGTTCTTCAAGACATTCCGGCGCGTGCGCGACAACATCGGCAATTATTACTCAGACCGTGTCGACCTTTTCGTCAGATGGCTGTGGGTAAGCTCGCTGCTCATCATCACATGCGGCGTGGCAGGGGGCGTAATGGCATTCCTGCCGGGGTGGTGCAACACCATATACATGGCAGTCGGCATCGGCACGTTCACCTATATCTACATCTCCCTGCAGAATTATGTGCTGAATTACGAGCGTGTGGAGATGTCGGCCATGCCCGACACCCCGGAAACGGGTACTTCCACCGATAGCGGCGCCACTGCACGCGACGACGCCCCGGCGTTTCTCGACAGCCTCGAGAGGTGGCGCGCCGAAAACGGATTCTGCCGCCGGGGAATCACAATCGTCAGTCTCGCCGAAACCCTGGGCACAAACCGCACATACCTCTCGGGCTACATCAACAGCACCCTGGGCAAAAGTTTCGGCGAATGGATCAACGGCATGCGTCTCGAACACGCCCGGCAACTCCTCACGGATGACCCCGCGAAATCAATGGAAGAGATCGCCGACCTCTGCGGCTTTTCATCGCAGGGCTATTTCAGCCGTCTCTTCAAGGGCGCCTACGGCATGCCGCCGCTCGCCTACCGCAAACAGACCGCAAACAGATAAACCTCACATAACAGACCTGCAATGAAGAATAATTTTTGCATCATGCCCCTTGCGGCAGTGCGGGCGGCGACCGCGCGTGCATTCCGGCTGACCGGCATGCCTGCAGTCGTGCTGCTTACAATGCTTACACTGCTGCTGTGCGGATGCTCCGACGACCGCGATGTCGATCAGCCGCAACCCGACAGCGGATTCGTGGGCGAACACAAGACATTTGAACTGGGACAGGAGTCTGAAGGACTGCCATCCGCACCGGTCACGATCACCCTCCAGGCCGCCGACGGCACAGTATTCAGCCGCGAAGGCTGGCACGTACGCGACGGTGGAACCTCGACGTTCAGCCTCAGCGCGGGTCTGTGCGAGGGTGTATTCCGCCTGCTCTACCTCAACTATACACCTGCCGACCAGACATCGGGCCAGACACCCGGCGAGGCATTCGACGACAGCGGACGCCGGGAATTCGGTCTCGGGAGCCGCATCGAGGTGAGGAGCGACGGCATCCGCATCATCGACTCATACGACCGGCGGTTCGGCATGGCCGGCAAAGGATCGGCCGAAGACCCCTTCATGATCACATCCTCTACCCACCTGTTCAAGCTCATGATGCTCGTCAACGACTATGACGGCAACAGGCTGATAACCGGCATGACCTGTTTCAGACAGGTATGCGACATCGACATGAAATCAATGTCGCGCAGCTGCGACGCCCAGTTCGGCTGGATGCCGATAGGCGCCGACACCAACACGCCTTTCAGAGGGATGTACCAGGGCGACGGCCACGCCATCACCAACCTGATATGCAAGAGGCCCAGATCGGCCGGGGTGGGTCTTTTCGGATTCATCCACGACGGTGCTGTCGACGGCCTCACGGTCAGGAACAGCACCATCGAGGGGCAGTTTGCCGCGGGAGCCATAGCCGGAGCGGTCATAGCGGGGGGCGGTGGCGAAGGCCATACCGGCGAAGGCATATTCAGCAACTGCAACGTCGAGGAAAGCACGGTCACGGGCGACGCCACGAGCGTCAATATAGGCGGCATCCTCGGCGGGGTCGACATGCACACCAAGGTTCTGGTGGCCAACTGCGAGACCCGTGGCGGCAGCGTCAGCGGCGGCATGTCGGTCGGCGGCGTGATCGGCGGCTCGGGCATCTACTCGTCGCTTTCAGTCACCGGATGCGACAACTCGTCGGCAGTCACAAGCGTCCGCTCGGGTGCCGGAGGAATCGTCGGCACAGCCGACACCCTGCAGGTCACCGCCTCGCGCAACGCCGGGCGGATCACCGGGCCGGCCGCGGCGTCGCGCGATTTCGCCAACATCGGCACCGGGGGCATCGCCGGTGGCACCGGCATGTCGTGGATCAGCAGTTCCAGCAACTCAGGCCAGGTGAGCGGATACGAGGGGGTCGGCGGCATCATAGGCTCCACACGCGTCAGCGGCAACTCCTCTGAAGGCTACACCTATAACCAGACCCTTCTGCGCTACTGCGACAATACCGGGCAGGTAAGCGGCACGAGGTTTGTCGGGGGCGCCGTCGGCGAGGCCCAGGCCGGAGGCTTTTCAGTATGCAACGACGGCGATGTCCAGGCCCGCGAATATGCCGGCGGCATCTGCGGCACATCGTCGGTGGCAGTGTTCCACAACTGCATAAACGGCGGCCGCATCAGCGGCGACAGCCACATAGCAGGCATAACCGGCAAAACATGCTGGGGGTCGCTCGCACTGTGCCAGAACGTTGGCAGTATAGAGTCGACCGGCGGCTGGACCGGCGGCATCGCCGGACTGGTCGGCAACAACACGGTGATCCACTACTGCTCGAATTTCGGCAACGTTACGGGCGGCGGCTGGACCGGCGGCATCGTCGGCGACGTGGGCGAGCCCCGCAAATGGACCGGGATGGACATAGCCGAATGCGTGATCGGCTCGCTGGAATGTGTCATGGCCTTCGCCGGGCCCGCGCTTGCCGTATTCGAGGGCGTGGCGGAAGTGGCCCACGGCGTGGAGATAATGATAAAGATCACCGACATCACCGCCGAAGTGATACTGCAGGCAATCGACTACGCCCTGGTCGGATATTCCTCATACGAGCTCGCCACGCCCGAGATGGAGGAAAAGCTTGAGCAGCTGGTGGTCGGGAAGAACGGCGAAATCACCGACGGCAACCGCAGCCTCATGGCGTCGCTGCGCTCGCGCTGCGTATCTGGCGACTGTCCGCTCTTCCCCGCCAACGACCTCGGGACGAGGATGATGGCATGCACAGACCGGCTCGTCGACTGGTACAATCTGGAGGGCAACGACGAGAAGTTCAACGAGCGCATCAACGAGCGCCGCGAAGAGCGCGCCGAGTCGCTCGAAAAGGCCGAGCGCGCAAAAGAGATATTCCATACCGTGGTAGCCGGCGTGGCTGTCGTGACCAGCACCGTAGCTCTGATCGGGGCCGAGGTGGCCTCAGGCGGCGCGGCCACGGCGTTTGTGGCCGTCGGAGCCACGGCGGCACTGGTCGGAGGCGTGAATGCCATCGTGAAGAGCTGCACCAAGTTCGAGACCAACGCCGTGATCATCTCGCAGTGTGTCAATGGCAGCTCCGTCAGCGGCAGCGACCGCTCGAAAGCAGGCTCCATCGCCGGACGCATGTGCGACGGCAGCGTGATGAACGACTGCCTGAACGCCGTCGCCGACAGCTATGGCCAGTTCGCGGCCGACTTCGGCTCGCACTGCGAGGCCAACCGCTGCATATCGTTGCTCGCCAACTCTGACATAACACCAGACAAGGCCCTCAACCGGTGCGTTTACCCCGACCCGGCGATGTCGGGCAACACACCGCAGGCCCACGGCGACTGCTACTGGATGTCAGTCGACGCGTTCAGGAACGCGGCCTCATTCTCAGGCATAGGTTTCTCGACCGGAGGCGACGGTCTGTGGGACATTCCCGCCGGAGCCGCCTTCCCTGTTCCCAACTATTCAGAAATGCAAAAATGAAGACAAGATACCTTTCACTCATGGCCGCCCTGCTGCTGACGCTCGCGGCCGGATGCTCAGACGACCGTGCCCTGCTGCCCGACACCGGCGGTTCAATCGAAAACGAAGAGGGCATGCGCGTGACCGTGCTACATCTTTCAGGCCGCGACATCGACGCGGCGGCCTGGCAGTCGGCCCGTGACGTCAGTTTCATTCTCGAAGACCCGGCGCGCCGCGTGTCGCTGACACTCGAGGGCACCGCCCAGCACGACGGCAAAGCCGTGGCGATGCACGAGCCGGGCACCATGAAATGCCGCATGAGAATCGGCGAGACCGACATCCCCGACGGCAACTACTACCTCAGCCTGCTGCATGACGGGAACACTGTGGGAAGGATGCGCCGGGTGGCCTTCAGCGGCAATGTCGGCACCGAGATAGCCTCGGAGCAGATGGATTACCCTGACCTGGAGGGCGACGGCACACAGCAGAACCCGTACCTGATCAACGATGACGGCGATTTCCTCACTCTGATATACTATCTGCAGGAGGATCCCGACCACGCTTACGGCAGATATTTCCGCCAGACAGCCTCGTTCGACGTGCCGCGCCGCAGCATGATAATCGACGGCCATATATATGCGCCGGTGACGTTTGCCGGAATATACGACGGCGGCGGCCATGAACTGCGCGGCCTCACATACCAGGGGGCGTCGAGTGCCGAAAGCGACAACGACATAGGTCTCTTCAAAGATCTCTATTCGGCCACTGTAAGGAACATCACCTTCTCCGGCGCGCTCATCATAAACGGCGGCAGCCGTGTAGGCATCATTGCCGGGAAGGCCGAAGGCAACTGCACCTTCGAGAACATAACCGCCAGCGGCACAGTCACCGCCGACGGCGACGACATAGGGGGTCTGACCGGACGCACTACAGGCAACGTGGTTTTCCGCGACATCACCTTCAATTCGGTTGTGGTGGCCAGCGGCAGCACTGCCAGCCACGGCACGGGCGCCGGTCTGCTGGTAGGCCGACATGAGGGAGATTCTTTCACGGCAGAGAATATCACCGTTGCCGACCATATCTTTTCGGTTACCGGCTACCGCAGTGTCGGAGGCGTGGCCGGACATGTCAAATGCAAGTCGGTGCATGTTAAGAACGTGTCTCTCGAACACAGCGTCGACCAGGAGACGCAGGACATCAGGGTGATATACGGCGCCGAGAATTATGTGGGCGGCCTGTTCGGGTGGCTTGAGCATACCGGCGACGCCGGGTTCTCGGGCTGCAGCGTCAAGGCGCCGGTGAGCGGCGGCCGCGACACAGGCGCCCTGGTCGGACATGCCTATGTCCACAACCTCACGCTCACGCGGATCATGCTCACGTCAGTGGTACACGGCGGCACTACGGTGGGCGGGATGTTCGGTTACGCCGGTTTCTGCCAGCCGTCGTCCAGAATCACCTTCGCCGGGCCCGACAACAGCAGCCGCATCGTGGTCAAGTCATCAACAAGCGCCGAAGTGTCGGGCGACGATTATGTGGGTGGCCTTGCCGGCATGTTCGACTCACACAACGGCTCGATGGTGTTCGAGGGGAAAGTCGAGATCGGCGTCAACGTCTCGGGCAAAAACAACGTCGGCGGGGCTTTCGGCTCGATAATGAACGCCGACGGATTCTCGCCCTACGACATCAATTTCTCCTCGCCCACGATGCGCGTCGAAGCCAGCAACGGCAATGCCGGAGGCTTTGCCGGCGAGGCCCGGGATTCACGTATCGACGGCGGCCTGGATCTGTCGCCACTCACGTCGCCCCCCTCTGCAAGCTCGATGAAGCCCTGTTTCGGCGGTGTGGTCACGGCAGGCGGCAATGCAGGCGGTGTCGTGGGGTATTCCACTGGTAACCGCACATCCATCGTATCGGGTGTCTACAGCGACGCCACCGTCACCTCTCACAATCTCGATGCCGGGGGGATAGTGGGCCGTTTCGACGGCGCCCCCACCCATAAGGCCGCCGAGTGCATGTTCGGGGGCGTTGTCGACGCGAAAGTCAGCTCGGGGGGCATCGCCGGTGTCTGCACCGGCAACCTCGAGATCACCGAGTGCATCAACGCCGGCACAATCCGGGGCGAATCGAATGTCGGGGGCGTGAACGGTTACGTGAAAGCCGCGGACAACGCTTACCTCTACATCACGCACTGCCTCAACACCGGCAACGTTACCGGCAACTGCTCAGGCGGTGTGATGGGCTATGTGACCAGCAACGACACCGACCGCAAGGACGGCAGGTTCGACGTTACCTACTGCGTGAACAAGGGCCGCATCGGGAGCCATGGCAATGAAGGTTGCCCCGTAGGCGGCGTGGTGGCGCAGATGAACCACCGTCACGCCTACATAATGAGCTGCACGAACCTCGGCGAGGTGTCATGTCCGCGCAACTATGCCGTGGCCGGGGTAATCGGCGACATGGGCGACCGCGGCAGCTCGCATCACAACCACGGCCAGATCACCCAGTGCGCCAACTACGGTAAAATATCGTCAGGCGATTCGCAGACGATTGTGGGCGGGGTGGTCGGCCGCCTTCACGGATGCAGCCTCGAGAAATACGACCACAAAATAACCGACTGCGCCAACTATGGCGAGCTCCCCACCGACCAGAAGGAGGACAACGGCGGCATCCTCGGATGGGCGGATTCATATACCAACATCTACCGCACATTCAACCGCGGCAAGGTATGGCACGGCAACGCCATAATCGGCACCCATCTGGGCGGTTCAATTTTCCACCACGACCACAACTACTATCTGGATGGCACAGGAGGCGGCTGGCCGTCGTCAACAAAAGTCAGCGCCGGTAACATTGCGGATAAGAACGTCTACAAGGATTTCGACTTCTTCAACGTATGGCAGATGACCGCCGACGGGCCGCGCCTGCGCTACGCGCCCTGCCAGCCCTGACCCTTCCGGGTTGCCGGTCATACATTCTACCTCACTCCGCGCCTTCGCTTACCGGGGGCGCGGAGGCGCGCGATGACGGTGTCGGTGTAGAGGCGGGCGCCGTTGATGTTGAGGTGGCCGGCGTCGTAATAGAGGGTGCTGTCGGTGTCAAAGGGGGGCAGGTATGTGTCGTCCCAGACGGTGAACCCGAGGCGGTGCCCCATGGCGCGGACGGTGTCGGTCACCGCATCAATGCGGCGTTCGGCCAGCGAGGGTGCCAGGAATACGATGAGCCTGATGCCGTTGTCGCGGCAGATGGCGGCGAACTCGGCAAGCTGTGCGCGCCGTTCGGGCTTGAACTCGCACAGCGCCTCGAAACTCTGCCGCGAGGGGAAAACCGCGGGAACCGGCATCCCCAGGAAACCGTTAGCCCCCTCTACCGCGCGGTTCGAGAACTGCGTCATGAGTATGCGCACCCAGTTGATATTGTAGGCGTATGCGTTTGAGTACATGCACAGGCGGCGCCACTGCTTGTCGCCGGTGAACACGCTGTCTATGTCGGCCATGTGGCGACCGTAATACCGGGCCAGAATGTTGTAGCGCGTGCCGGCACCGCGGTCGCCGAGATTGGTGGGCGATATGCCCAGCAGCACCGTATGCGGTTTCACAGGGCGTGCGACAACGGCCTTGAGCATCGTCAGGTAAAACGGGAAATTCTGCCCGATGGCGCCCCCGTTGTAGGCCGTGGTGCCAAGCGAGTCGGCCAGCGCATGGGTGTCGACACTATACAGCGCCACCGACGACCCGAGCACCAGCACCGAGTCGTCACTGCGGGTGAGCACATAGTCAATCGAGCGGTAGTCGGCCGGCAGATTGCCGCGCGAGAACGCGCGCTCCATGGCCACCCCCAGCAACAGGTCGCCAGCCACAGCCACCGCCATAATCCCTGCAATCCATATCAACAGCCTTTTCATCGCGCGTCAGAACTGGAAATAAATGAACTGGGCCGAATTGAAATTAGCCATGGCCATTATCATCAACAGCAACACACCGTAGGCGAACACATCGGTCACGAACGCCCTTGACAGCATTTTACCGCCCGCAACCTGCTGGGCAACCGGTGCAGGCATACGGTCGCGGCGTTCGGCCATCAGCTCATGCACCACAACCACGGCGATTACAACAGCTATGAGGAACATCTGCGGCACCCCGGCACCCATATACACCGGGCCGGGCGCGGTGAAAATCTTGCGGATGGCCAGGAAAGCGTCAGAGAGCGTGTCGGCGCGGAAAAACACCCACCCTATCACCACGAAGAAGAAGGTAATCACCACCGAGGCCACTGTACCGGCACGGTTCTGCGGCAGATTCAGCCACCTGACCTTGCTCTTTATGTTGTGCAGAACCACGAGCACGCCATGATAGGCGCCCCACACCACGTATGTCAGCGCGGCGCCGTGCCACAGGCCGCTCACAAGGAAAGTGACGAACAGGTTTGCCCGATGACGCCACGGACGGCAGCGGTTGCCACCCATCGGGATGTAGAGATAGTCGGCAAACCACGACGACAGCGAGATGTGCCAACGGCGCCAGAAATCGCGCACATTGCCCGACAGATAGGGCTGACGGAAATTCTGCATCAGAGTGAAACCCATGCACCGCGCCGCCCCTATGGCTATGAGCGAGTAGCCGCAGAAATCGCCGAAAATCTGGAATGTGAACAGCACCGCGCCCACAAGGATCGTGGTGCCGCTGTGATGGTTCAGGTTGGTGAACACGGCATAAACATAGTCGGCCACATTGTCGGCCAGACAGAGTTTCAGGAAATATCCCCAGATCATCAACCTCAGTCCGGCCACAAGCATGTCGCCGTCGAACCGATGCACCGTGTGGAACTGCGGCAGCAGGTTCCGGGCCCTCTCGATAGGGCCGGCCACAAGCTGCGGGAAGAATGACACGAACAGCGCGTAGTCAAACAGATTGCGCTCGGCGGGGATGGTGCGCCGGTACACGTCGATCGTGTAGCCCACGGCCTGGAATGTATAGAACGAGATTCCCACCGGCAACAGCAGTTCAAACCGCGGCACGTGCATGGCCACGCCCAGAGCCTGCATGCTCTGCTCTATGATGTCACCGAAGAAACCGAGATACTTGTAAAGCACAAGAATAGCCAGGTTTATGGCCAGACACGTCACGAGTATGGCGCGCCGGGCACTGAAACGCTCCATTGCCACACCGCAGAGCCAGGTGGTGACCGACGAGAATGCAATCAGCAGGGCATACGCCGGCTCCCAGTTCATGTAGAAATAGTAGCTCGCTACGAGCAGGAAGGTGTTGCGCCACCTCCCCTTGCCGGGCAGCAGCCAGTAAACCAGCACCACCGCCGGAAAAAATATCAGAAAATCAAACGTATTGAACCCCATGACTCTCTCAGGCTACTGTTTGTCGCAAATTTTGCGGTAAAGGAGGTCGTATGCGTCGGCCATCGTGTCGAGCGAGTAAAGCCGGGCGGCCTCGTCATACGCTCGGGCGGCACGGTCGAGGGCGGCATCGTAGTCATCAATGTCGGCTCTGACAGCCTCGGCGAGCGCCTCGGCGTCGCCGTAGGCGAAAACCCGACCCAGGCGGCCGTGAGCCGCAACCTCGGCAGGCGCGCCGCTGTCGGTGGTGATTACCGGCACCCCGGCGGCCATACCTTCGATGATTGCAAGCCCGAACCCCTCGATGCGCGAGGGATGCACCATAAGGTCATATTCAGGCAGGATGCCGTATGTCTCGGCACGCGAAAGCTCGCCGAGGAACCTCACGCGGTCGTCCACGCCGAGGCGCGCGGCCAGTGCCGAAAGTCTGTCGATATCCGGCCCGGGGCCGATGAAATCCACCGTAACATCGGCCGTTCCGGCCTTTACAAGCCGCGCAACCGCCTCGATGGCAAGATCCTGCCCCTTCACATCGGCGAACACGCGCCCGAGCTGCACCAGTCGCACGGGGCGCCACGGCGCACGCTTTCCACGGCGCGGCACGGCATCGAAGTCAATGGCATTGTAGATGGTGGTCACCGGCATACCGGGATGGTCGTGGCGCACTTCGTCGGCCACGCGGTCGCTGATGGCCACAAGCGCGGCACCGCGCGCCTTTTCGACCGGGAGCGACGTGGTATGCAGTGTCATTACGGCATGGCGCCTGAGCGGCGGCATGACTGCCGCGGGCAGACCGATGTTGTGGAAATGCATGATATCGGGGCGCGACCGCCATATCAGCCGGTTCAGGCGCAGAAGAGGACGCGGGTCACGCGAGCCAGGGCGCCGCCCGAGCAGACACACCGCCACACGCGGGTCAAGACGCGCCACAAGCGCCGGGTCGGCCTCGTCGTTAAGCACGACCAGCGATACGTCATGGCCGCGGGCGACCTGACGCCCGGCCAGGTCGATGACCATTGACTCGGCGCCCCCCATTCTGAATCCGAAAAAGAGATGAAATATCTTCATGGCCCCAGGGTGTTGTCTGAACTGAATATGCGAGGCTGTTGCGTCAGCGGTAGTCGGGTGGCAGAAGTGACGGATTCTCACGGTAGACCGGACGCCGCGGGTCTGACAGTATGACCCCGGCGAAAGCCGTGGCGGCGATAATCTGGCCGTGAGCCATGATCATGCCCGAGTAACCTGACACACCCAGCCACAGGAAGAAGATCATGATCACCAGGAAATACTTGCCCATGGGCCGACGGCGCACTATGAGCCATAGCCCCGTGAGCCACAGCGCCTGCACCACAATGCCGTACCACCCCATGTGCAGAAACACCTGCACGGGGGTTATCTCCACCTCCGATGCAAGCTCATCGGCCTTGGTGATGTCGCTGTAGAACGGATTGTAGACATAAAATATCTGGTTTGTGGTGAGCTCGGGGTGGAGGAAACCGAATCCCATGCCGGTCATGTCGAGTTCCTCAATAAGGGCAATCTTGGGGAGGGTCTGACCCATGCGCCCGGTACCGAGCTTTGCAAGATCCTCCTCGTCGTTGATTTCCTGTATGCCCACGAGCTGTTTCAGCGATGATTCGACGCGCAGCACGCTCTCCTGCCCCTCGCCGGTGTCGCGGTAATTGCCGTTGGTGATCATGATGTCGGCGGTATAAGCCAGCACAAGCGCCAGCACGCCCCCCACAAGGTATTTCGCATACTTGCGGAACGAGCCCTGCGAGATTATGAACGCCACCAGGAAACCGGTCAGCACCGTGAATGTCTGCGTCACGACAACGCCGAGCAGAACCAGCGCCCATGACCACCAGGGCATCTTCCAGCCGCGGGCAAGCGGATAGACCAGAAACACCAGCAGATAAAAGGAAGGGGGACGCTGGCGGATGAAATCGAACGACAGCGGATCCCAGTCGAGGTCATAGAACGTATTTACGCTACGGGCCGGGAACGGATGCAGTATGAAACCGCAGAACACGAAATAGTCTATCGCGTAGAAGATGCATATCAGCATCGCGTAGGGGAACATGGTGTGCCAGAACTTCCCGAAATCAAACGGCTTGCCGTTGAAATACAGCAGCGGCACCACAAAAAACAGAAAATTCAGGTATTTGCTAAGAATCGGCATCTGGTGGCTCAGCGGCTCGATGCTGTGCAGTGCCGCGACCATGAGCGCCACGAAATAGAGCCCCATCAGGGCGAAAGTGCGCTTGACAAGCGGCGATTTTCTGAGTACGAAAAGCGCCATGAGTGCCACAGCGAAGAGTATGACCATTCGCGAGATGGGGGGCATCTTGTAGAAGTTGTATCCCCCGTACAGAAAGATGGTCATGATCACGGCGTCATACTGCCGGTCGTTTTTCAGACAGTATATCACCAGTCCGAGAGCGATCAGCAATGCCGGATAGAACTCAAGTCCGATCAGCGACATCGATAGCATGAACATCAGCGGCATGCGCACGGTGCGCCACGACATCGTGAACCGTTTGTTCACGACGTCGCGGGGTGTCTCTGCCTCGGCGGCAGATGATATTGTTGCTGTAGCGGCTGTAGTGCTCAACAGAAGTCGGGTCTTTTGGTTAGGTTACCGGCACCGTGGGGAGATGCCCCCACGGGTACGGTTGTCACTTTTTACGGAAAAGGCGCCCGAAGAAACCGGGTTTCTTCTCCTCGCGGTCAAACGCCTCACCCTCGCCGTAGCCGTAGCGGGCATAGTTGTGGGTGCCGTTGACCACGATGCCGATGCGCGGCAGACGTTTCTCTTCGGCGGCATGGTTGATCAGGCGCATGTTGGCGCGAGTCGTCACGTTGAGGCGCGTCACGAAGATGGTGGCATCGGCCACACGACCCAGCGAGAAGGTATCGCTGACCATGCCGAGGGGTGCCGAATCGACAATCACATAGTCGTAGCGCTCGCGCAGTGTAGCGAAGAGCTCGTCGACACGCTTTGTCAGCAGAAGTTCAGAGGGGTTGGGGGGAACCACACCTGCGGTAATGACATCCAGATCCTTCACCGGCAGGGGCGAACGCATCGTGATGTCGTCGACGGTAACGTTGTCGTCAGAGAGGTAAGCCGTGACACCTGTATGCGGGGGCAGGCCCAGATATTCGGCCAGACGAGGCTTGCGGATGTCCATGCCTACGAGAGCCACACGCTTGCCTGTCATGGCAAGGGCGGCAGCGGTGTTGATAGAGATGAACGACTTGCCCTCGCCAGGCTGCGATGAGGTGACGATCACCACCTTCTGGTCCGAACCGGTGAGCACGAACTGCAGGTTGGTGCGCACAAGCTTGAACAGCTCGACTGTCGATGACTTCGAGCCGGGAGTGACCACAAGCGACTTGCCGGCACGCGAGTTGCAGATTTCGCCGAGCGACGGCACTGTGGTGGCACCCTCGATCTCCTCACGGCTTACGAGTCTGGTGCGGAATATGCTCAGCAGGTATATGCCGATGAAGGGAATCATGCCGCCGAAGAGCAGGCAGATGGCCAGAATCATCTTCTTCGACATTGACACAGGCTCGCTGTTGCGGTATGCCTCGTCGACAATGCGCCCCTTGGGCATTGTGTTGGCAAGCAGGATGGCGGTCTCCTCGCGTTTCTGGGTCAGGAACGAATAAAGCGACTGCAACAGCACCGCGTTGCGGTTTATGTTGCGCATTTCAAGCTCCTGTCGGGGGAACTGCACCAGGTCGCCCTGGGCGCGGTTGAGCTGCATGTGCAGTTCGTCGACTGCTACCTGTGCGCTCTCGGCCACCTTCGACATGGTAAGTATGATATTGGCGCGCAGGGCGTCGAGCTGTTCCGAGATCTTGCGCAGGGCCACGTTGTCATGCTTGGCGTTCGAGGCCATCTTCATGCGCTCGAGCACCAGCTTGTTGTAGGTGGTCACAAGCTCGTTGATACCGTCGTTGGCCTGAGGATTGTCGGCGGTCGACACGTTCTGATACGGTACAAGGGCATACTCGTTGCCGGGAGTTGTAAGGAACTCCCACGCCATCTTCATGATCTCGAGCTTGGTCTCGGCCTCGAAAAGACGGCTGGCCACCTCACCTTTCAGAGAGAGATTGTAAGCGGCCTCCGACGCCAGGTCTACTAGTCCTTCGCTCTCCTTGTAATTTCTTACTTTCGACTCGTTGGTGTGGATCTGGCCCAGAAGAATGTTGATACGGTCGTCAAGGAACTCGAGAGTCTTGAGACTCTGCTGGTTCTTGTGGTCCACACCGTTGTCGTTGTAATGACGCATGATGGTGTTGAGCAGCAGCATGCCGAACTTGGGGTCCGGCGTCTCGTAATTTAGACGTATCACGTTGGCCTTTTTCGAGGCAAGCGATACCGATACATCGTCCTGCAGACCCTCGGCGGCGCGGTCATAGCTCCCGACGGTCATGAACATCTTGATTTCCGGCTCGGCGCGGTTGAAATACTTCGTGGTGTCGATCAGGAACAGGCCGAGTTCGGTCTTAATCTGCACCGGGAAATGCGCATGCTTGATCTTTGCCACCGTCTTCTTGAGGGTGGGTATCCTGGCGGTGACATCGGCGGTGAGATCTTTGTGTACCTTTACCTTGAACGACACGCCGAGCTGGGTGGTGTCGGCGAACATAGGTGGCACGATGACATCAAGCGGATACTCTTCGCGCATCAGCGCCGCCTGCATGAACCCTTCGCGCAGGAAACGGATGCGGTCAAGACCAAGATCCTTGGCCACGTCACGGTAAAGCGAATGCGACGACACCAGGAATACCTCGTCATCGACCGGACTCGAGCCCGTCATGAGCGTCGACATGTCGAACGAGAAATTGTCCATCGTCGATGCCGGCCCCTTGTCCTCGTCCTCGATCAGCACGGTGGCCGTCACGGCATACTCCGTCTTCTGGCGAGTGATGATGAAGTAACCGACCAGGCCGGCGATAAAGATGGATATGACAAACCAGTACCAGCGCGAGGTATAGTCGCGCCAGAGGGCTTTCAGGTCAATGAAGTCTGAGGCTGTTTTCTTTTCCAAAGCCGGAATGAATTTTATTAAGTGACTGGTCGAAATTATTTAATTACAAGCGCTATCACAAGCGACGAAATCACCGACGCCACTGACACAATTGTGGTGATCATCTGCAGGCGGTAGCCGTTCTCCGAGTTGTAACGTGCGTTTGCGGCACGGATCTCGTTGGGGCGGATATAAACGTAGTCGTTCGGCTGAAGGTAGAAGTAGGGCGACGTGAGCAGGTCAGACGAGTTCAGGTCGAGCAGAACGCGCTCCTGGGTGCCGTTGTTGTCGCGCACCAGCAGCACCTGGTCGCGGCGTCCGTAGGGGGTCATATCGCCGGCGTCGGCCAGTGCGTCAAGTATCGAGTAGCGGTTGCGTGTCACCTTCACCGGGCCCGGGCGCAGAACCTCGCCAAGCACGTTCACGCGGAAGTTCACAAGCTGCACCACCACGATGGGGTCAGCCACCACCTCCGAGATGCGGCGCGTCAGGTACTGCTGCAGCTCCTCGACGGTCATGCCGGCCACGTGGATCACACCGAGCTGGGGGAAATTGATGTTGCCCGCCGTGTCAACGACGTATGTCTGCGACTTGGGGGTAACGTTCTGCTGCACGATATCCTCGCGGACACCCACGGCGGTCGACACCATATTATACGGAGCGGTGGCCACCGGTTCCTCCGAAGTCACATATATGTAAAGCTCGTCATCGGGCCCGAGTTTCAGGGGCACCGACTTGGGCATGGCCGTGGTCGATGTCTCGGTCAGATCCTCGAAATACGTAAGAGAGCCCTGGTTCGACTTACACGACGACATCGCCAGAACGATGACCGACAGCAGAGTAACTAAAAGTTTCCCTTTGATGTTTTTGAATAGAAGCATGCTGATGTCTTGTGCTGTACGGCCCGGCGCATTGCTCCACCGGCCCGTTATACGATATTGATTCACTAAAACTAACGTACCCCGTGCCGGTTTATTGTGGTGAGTCATTCAAAATGTAATCCCGGAGACGATACAGAACACCGTCGCCGGGATAGCATTGTCACAGGGGACAGGAAAGCTGTTCGTGGCCAATTGTCAGCCGCAGTGGTCGACTATGAGGTCATTGGCGCGCTCTTTCAGGGAGGTAGTGGAACGGGCCGATGAGCCGTAGACAGCCCTGACGTTGTCGTATTCGCGGAAAGCGCTTTCCACGCGGCTCACCAGAGCGCTGTAGGCGGCATCAGACATGTGCGGGGCATACAGCCGGTTCACCAGATCGCTCAGATAGTTCCAGTGGCCGTCGGCGATGCGTCCGGGCACTTCGGCCAGGGCAGCGACAAGCGAGGTGTTGTTGCTCAGCGGCGCGGTCTTGCGCAGTTGAGCGGCGCGCGCTATGGTACTGCGCGCGGCATCGGCGCTGCTGAAACGCGCTCCTGAGAGCCTGCGCGCCTCGGCATACATCGCCAGCGTCGACTCAATGGACTTCAGGACATCCCCTGTTCCCGAGGCCGTCACGACCGATGTGCCGCCGGCGGTTTTCAGAGAGCGGAGATAAGCGGCGCGCGCCCCCATGAATGCGATGTCGTGGTCAAGCCACACGGCACGACTGAAACGCGTATCGCTCCAGGTTTTCAGTTTCGGCACATAAACGGTCACAAGCTCTGTCATCTTCGTGTCGGCGGCAGCGGCGTCAATCAGTTTTTCGGCACGCGCGGCCGCCATGAGGTCGTTCACCTCGAAAAACAGACGGTGCACCGAATCGAGGCCATGACCGTCGGTATTGTCGATGCGGGCAATCCCCTGCTCGACCGTTGCCTTATACGGATCAGTGAGCGCGAGCCGTGCCGGGGGCGCCATGACCGTGCGGTAATATATCGCCACCGCCGCAACCACAGCCACCGCCGCAAGCACCAGCAGAATGATTTTTATCGGGGTCTTCATAAGTTATCTGAAGGGATGGTCATTTCTTTTTGCCGTCGGCAACATCGAAGGGCGAGGCGGTTCCGCCGTTCTTGCCGGTATCCTTGGCGGGTGCGGCTGTGCCAGACTTGGCCGTCTTGCCAGACTTGCCGGTGGCACCGGCCTTTGCGCCGGTACGGGCAGTCCTGGCCTTTTCAGCCTCGGCAGCGCGCGCTTTCTCAGCCTCTTCGGCCCGGCGCAGTTCCTCGGCCCGACGGGCGTTGTCTTTCTCAAGCGAATCGAGACGGTCTGCCGCGGCGGCATCCTCGGGTGAAAGCTGACCCGGCGTGACGGGATTCTCGGCCCCGAATTCATCAGAAACCATATCGAGGCTCCCGGCACCGGTCTGTACCTGCTCATATTCCGTTTCCGAAGGCCATATCCATCGGTAAACCGCCATGGCGCCCCATGCAAGCAGTGCCACGGCACATGCCACACCGAAACCAATCAGCCAGTCGGTCACGCGGTTATGCTCTTTCTGCACAAGATGGTTGTGCTGCATGGTATATCCCGGCAGCAGCTCGGGGTCATACGGATCAAAGCCTTTGCCTGAAATGACCACGCGGGCCTGTGTGCCGTCGCGCAGGGTCACGGTGCGTTCCACCGAGGTCTCCTTGCGTTCAAGATAGAATGTCAGCGGCAACGACACGAGGTCGACCGTCTTTGACAGGCGCGGGTAGTCGGGGGTAGCGGGCACGGCCTCAAGCTGAACGCCCCTGAGCCTGTCGTCAGGGAAACAGAGCTGAGACGTGAGCGGCTGACCGTTGAGCATGACACTGCGCAGGGGGATTTCCGTACCCTTGTCACGGTCAAGCACCCGTATATCTTTAAGGTCCACGATCTTCATCCAGGGGGTACTGTCGGCGGGGATGGCCAGCGGCATCCCGTCGGCCTCGGCGGTCGCCGTCACGGCAAACGGTTTCGGTCTGTAACCCTCGCGCACGGCACGGAACCGCATCTGCGTGCCCGAAACCTCCATCTTAGGCACGGTGAACGGACTCCCCTGCGCGTCGCATATCTTCACGCCGGGGCCGAACGCGGCCACCACGGCCTCGGGTGTGGGGGGCATCACCGCCACCTGCTCCACAAGTCTGAGCGTGTCGTTGAGGTTCACCACACCGGCACGCAGAGGCAACGGCCTGTCCATGATGAACACCGACCGGTAGCGTGAATATTCCGGCTGATAGCGCCCCGGGCCGAGGATTTCCTCCACTGTGAAACGGGGGGCGCCCACAGCGGCATACCCATGCTGGGCCGACGGCCGATAGGTAGGCGTGTAGGTCTTCGAGGTATAGTCTTCGCGCGACATCTTCAGCAAGGTCTCGCGTGCCTGATCATCGAACTCGCCGCGGCTCACGATCTTCTTCACGCTGTCAAGCACGCGCACAAGTTCAAGGCCGCCGATCTCCGAGCACGAGGGCACATGTATCCAGACACACATGTTGTCTTCCGAACGGCCGGGCACCGGTCTTACCACCGAAAGCAGTATGGCCTTCGGCAGCACCTCAAGCTGTGTGACTATATTTCCGGCCTGCACGTATGCAGGGTCAAGCGCCGCGAACGACGCGCGCACGTCATGTATGGCCGATTTCCAGTCTGTCTGCGCGCCGATGACGGTCGGTTCCTGGACACCGCCGTAGGTGACCTGCGTGGCGAAACTGAGCGACGATATGTTGTGTTCCATTGATTTCAATTGTTAGAGAGAGTTATGATTATTTTGTCAGACTGCCGAACAATGTGCTCAGGCGCGAGCGGCTCTCGCCTGCCGAGCGTTCGAGGAATATGCTCACCACGGCGCGGGCTGCCGCGGGGTTGAAACGGCAGTAATCCTGCATGTTCACCTCCCCGAGCGAGAATGGCAGCCTCTGCACCTGGCCTCCGTTGATGTTGTAACGCCCGCAGAGAGTAGCGAGGTTTGAGTAAAAGCCGGGGTAGTAGGTGTTTATATACTGCACAAGGTGCTGGCGCAGGGCCTCGCCGCTGTAAGGGGCGTTGTCTACTTTTGTTATCAGCAGGAATATCGCGTCGGTGTCGCGCACGAAAATACCGGTGCGGTTTATGTAGTTGAACGCGCCGTCGAGATACTCGGCCTGTGTCAGACCGTTGTAGAGGCGTTTCTCGCCCCCGTATTCAAGCACGAAGAAGTGTATCTTGCGGTTGTGCGAACGCGACTGCGGACTCACAAGCAGTGATGTGGCCACCTGGAGCGAGCGCATCTGGTCGTCGGTCAGCGGCTCGTGGGCGTCGACCTTGTACATGGCGGTCATAACCTCGCCCGAGAGGTCGATGCAGGTCAGCGGATGATAGCGGCCGTTGCGGTCCATCAGGTCGAAGGCCATGACGTAGGTCGACGTCACCGGCGTGCCCGGGGGGAGCGACATCACGCCGTTGGTGGTCTTGAATATGGAGCCGAGGCGCATCATATAGCCGTAACCCTGGCAGTTGTTGTCCTTTATCATCGCCGAGGCCACCGACCCGTCGGCGGCGGCGCTGAGTATGGCGCCCATGGCGCAGGTCTTGCCCGACGAGGGGATGCCCCAGAAGTAGACCTCAGTGCAGTCGCGTGTGATGGGGCCCACAGGCTCGGCCTCGTCGAAACGCGGGCGCACGCTGTCGAACTCGTAAAGCTTGTCGATGAATTCCGGGCCGATACCGGCGCCCACCACCTCGTCGCTGGTGACATAACCTTCGTCAAGAAGACGGCGCATGGCGGCGGTGTTGATGATATTCGGGTCGTCGCGCAACATCTCCTGGAGGTCGCCCACAGTGAACCGTCCCGATGACTGATCGAGCCCCTGCGCGATAATCTCGACATACTTGGCGGCCTTGTCACCGACATTCTTGTCGGTCTGGACGGCACGTATGCGCCGCTCGACTACCGTGCGGTCGATTCCCGATGACGAGATCCTCCCGCCGGGGAGTGTCAGGGCGTTCAAAAGCCTGCGCGCCTCGCGCACATGCGGGGAATCGGGATATTCCTCGATGAACCGGCGCAGAGCATCCACGCTGTTCCTGTCCACGCTCTCCCAGGGGTCGGTGTATTCGGGTTTCCCGTGGTGTTCCTCGGTCTCGGTTTTTATCTCCGGACCGGGAGCCTGCCGCGGCCCTCCGGCCGCATCGACCAGAGCCTTTACCTCACGGCGTTTCCTGGGGGCGAAATTCGGGCCTGCGTTCTCCACAAGCTCATCGTATGTGACATAGCCCTGCACGATGAGCGCGGCGATCTGCTTCGCGTCATAAACAGGCAGGTTGTCGTATATATCAATCTTTGTAGGCACTTTTATATACAGTTTGATCGAATGTCGTTAGAAAGCACTGAAATCAGAGTCGTTTTTAGAGCGGCCGGTTCTCGGGGCAACAGGGGACGCCGGATTGCCCGGCTGCTGCCAGCCCTGCTCTTGCGGCGGATACTGCTGTTGCGGCGGATTCTGCCACTGAGGCTCCCCGGGATTCTGCCACTGAGGCTGTTGCCACCCCTGCGGTGACTGCGGGTTCTGCCACGGCTGTTGTGGCGCCTGCTGCCACTGCGGCTGGCCCTGGCGCCCTGCAAGCACCGGGTCGGGAACACCGGCATTGCGCGCCCAGGGCTGACGTCCGAACAGCGTGTAGGGACTCTTTGAGTCGCGCCTCTGCAACAAGTAGGGCAACACAAGCATGGCATACATCAACAGGGCGAACAGCACGGCGTTCAGGCTCAGACTGCCGCCCGACACCATCATCTCCTCCACACGCGCCAGGCCGCCGAGAGCCTCGGCCTTCGACGGGCTTGCCTCGCCGAAAGGCACGGCGCCGGTCTCGCCCCGGAACACATGCTCCGAGAACCCGTTGAGGCGGCTGTTCCAGTCGGTGATGGCCGAGGCAATCTCGCGCGTATTGCCGAGCAGGAACACATTCCAGGCGCTGACACCGTTATCGGCCATGTCAATCCATTTATAGGCCTGGGCCTTGAGTTTCCTGTAGTTGTCTGACATCAGGGCAAGTTTCATGAGTTTCAGCCGGTTGGAGATCTGGGCACCCTCATACCCCTTGACAAATCCGAGCGAGCGGTAAAGCGGGGTTCCATCGCCCTGCACGGCCACGCGACGCAAAAGCATGTCGTAGCGATCGATGCGGCACCCGGCATATTCCTCGTAATCGGTGAACATGGCGCGCGACGAGTTCACGGCATCGCCGAAAGCGCGGGCCAGCTCGTCATTGGCGGCCTGGACTGTCCAGAAATGCCCCATAGGGTACATGCAGGCTATCAGCACCACCGGCGACGCGAAAATCAGCACTCTTTCCAGACGCACGTTCCGGCCGAACTTCGGGCCGTTGTCAGAGCCTTTCAGCACCTGCGGCACGATGAAGAAGATGACCAGCAGCGCGGTCACCCCTACGGCGGCAAGCACACCGGCGGTCATGTTTCCGCCGGTAAGGTATGTGGTTCCCATGAAAGTGACATACATGCAGAATATCATGGCGATGAACGCAATGATATGTCCCCACGAGAACCTGAGTTTTCTGTTCATTTACGTTTCTCCTATTTGTGGGGGAGCTGTCTCTCAAGCTCCGCTATGCGTTTCTTGTAATATTCGATCTGGCGGCGTATCTCATCGTAATCGGTACCGTTTCCGGGGGTAACCGTCCCCCCTGCGGGAGCCGCGCCACCGTTTCCGGGGCCCGAAACAGAACCGTTGCCCGGAGTGGCCACACCACCGTTGCCGGGCGTCACAGTGCCCGCGGCGGCCGAACCGCCCACGGGCGCAACAGAGCCGTTGCCCGGCAACACCGCCACATCACCCCCGCCGGGGGCAACGTTTCCCGCCCCCGCAACGGGCTGTGTGCCTGAGGCACCGGAGCCATCGCCCCATACGGCGCCCGGATTCACATAACCCTGCCCTTCGGGCACCGGGGGCATCGGCCTGTCGGCGCCGCGCTGGAAGTCACGCCCCCGCACACCTTTGAGTGCCAGATCCACCTGTATCATCGGGGGCATCGCGCCATAGACGTCACATCCGGTGCGGTACAGCACGTCGCGCGCCTGACGGGCAGTCACGCTGCGGTCAAGCGACTTCATCAGCGCCACGGCACCGGCCACAAGCGGAGCCGCCTGCGACGTGCCGTCGAACGCGCGGAAATCACCGGTCGGGAACGACGACATGATGTCGACACCCGGGGCGCTCAGGTCGGTACCGTCGCCCCAGTTGGTGAACTCGGTGGGATATTTACGACGGTCGACCGCGCCCACCGCAATCGAGAGGTTGTTGCGGTTCTCCGGGGGGAGAATCGAGAGAATGTTGTCGTTGCCGGCGGCCATGACGAGCACCACATTCTTCTTCACTGCCGATTCGGCCACCTTGTTCCAGAGTTTCTGGGTATTGAGGAACTGCGTGCGGGCAAGCTCGCGCTGTGCCGACGGCGGGAGTATGGCCAGGGCGCTCAGCGACGGGCCCACCGACATGTTTATCACCGACGCACCGTTGTTCACGGCATACATCACGCCGCTGACCAGTGCCGACAGCGGGCACTGGCCGTTGTCGAACACCTGAACCGGCATCAGCGAGCAGTCGGGAGCCACACCGGCGGCGCCTTTCGAGGCATAGAACTCGTCGGAGCCTACGGCCAGACCGGCGGTATGAGTGCCGTGGCCGCTGCCGGCGCTGAGCTGATTGTTGTGGGTGAACACGTTATACGGCTTTACGATGCGCCCCTTGAACATGGGGTGGCCCGGCTGAATGCCATCGTCGACAACGGCCACCACCACATCGCGGTTACCCCTGGTGATCTGCCACGCCTCAGGCGCGCGTATGGCGCGCAGATGCCACCCGGCATCGCTGACGCTGGCCGAGCCGCCTGCGTCATTCTGCGTGTCAGCCTGGCCGTTAAGCTCGTAAAGCTCCTCGTCGAAGGCGATGAACTCCTGCGAGGGGATTTTGCCGTTGATTTCGGCCGATATGCGCTCGCGCTCATCCTGCGGCACCTCTATGACAAGATACGGCACATTGCGGTCAACACCTATAATATTGTAGGCATCGCCGGGATAGGCCTGCTTGAAATCACGCGCCAGGGCATCCACATCAGGGTTCTGCCCGGTGGGGAACAATATCAGGCGGTTGGCTATGCGCGTGGGCATGCCCGGTTCCTCAATCAGCGGCGGCATCTCGCCGTCGGCGCCACGCACAGGCGCCGCGACAATGGGGTCTGACGGGAGTTTGCCGTCGGCACCGGTGATGGGCACCGCCACGCCGTTGCAGTCGCCCCGGTCGTCGGTAGGCAGGGCTATGACACCGTTCTCGGCACCTATCATCCCGGCACATGACGAGCAGGCCGAGAACAGACATCCGCGGAACAGCCACCCGGCAAGCAGCAGCAACAGCAGACCCAACAGAATCCACAACAGCCACCACCACCAGGGGTGCCCTTTCCTGATGGGTTTGACGACAGTCGTCATCGACTCATATACGGGCAGGAAGTCCATGTCGCCGTTTACCTGCCACCCCACGGGGTTTGGGTTCCATCCCACGAATGTGGCGCCCTGCGGCGGATGCACGCCGGGAATGTCGCCCGGATTGAGCACATACCCGAGCGGACGCATCTGCTCGGCGAGTTCGGGCTGCACCTCGGCGGTCGGGTCGCCGGGCAGGAAACGCAGGCGTGCCATCGGCGGCTCGGGAGGGGGCGGTGGCGGAAGTATCTCCTTCACCACATCACCGCCACCGGGAGGCGTCTCGGGGGACAGAGGCCCCGCAGGTTTGCGCGGACGCGGTCTGGGGCAGTTGTGCAGCACGGCACCACGGCCCTGGTAAGAGGGGGAGGGGTTCATCCCCCACCCTACGAGATAGACCTCGTCGCCGCTGCAGAAGATAAAGTCATCAGAGATATGCTTGAGCGCGCCCATCATGATCTGGAGATCCTCACCCGAAAGGGTATCGAGCGACTGCATCCAGGCGTCGACGGTGCGTTTCCTTATAGCGCGGTATTTCTCAAGTTCGGGACCCTGGAGGGTGGTGAGGGGTACCGGAACCTCCTCGTCGTTCCAGTCGGGCACATACCAGCGTATCTCACCCTTGTCGGGATCATGCAACGGCCGTGCCAGGAACCGGCGGAACTGCTGCGGTATGTTGCCGCGGCGCACTACCGACTCCACGCTGTCATAGCGACGGTAGAGCGGATCCTGGCCTATCCCCTGATAGTCGGTGAACTCGAGCACGTAGGTCAGGCACAGCTGCCTGAATCCTGCGAATGTATGGTTGTCCATAACGGATTTATATTTTTCGTTTGTTATGCCTGGATTTCTTCAAGCAGGTGGCCGAGACGGGTGTTGGCCTCGGGATTAGCCTTAGACACGTCGGCCGATAGCAGAAGGCCCATGAAGAGGAAATTCTTCCAGCGGCGGTAATGGTTCCAGAACGGCAGCTGGCTCAGTGCGGCCAGGTCTATGGCACCCGGCGAGTTGAGAATCTGCGACGCTCGGTCAAACACCTCAAGCGTCTCGACAAGCGGTTGCGGACGGCGGCGCGCCTCGATTCCGCGCGGCGAGAGGTCGACATTCAGCCCCACAGCCGCCGCGCGCGACGAAACCTCGTCGAGGTCGGCGTTCTTCATCCAGTCGCGCCCCACCGAGGTTATGAAGTTGTTGAATGTCAGCGAGGCCAGGTCGCCGATGGCATTGGGCTGTTCGGCCTCGGGGAATATCTCGGCATACCGGTTTATCTTGGCGGCAAGCTCGCGGCGCAGGCCCAGACGGCTGAAAAGCGTCATGAACATCATCACCACCTCGTCGGCATGCGGCAACGCCCCTTCGAGCGTGGCGCACCGGCGGTTGAGATGCTCTACCCAATAGTCGAAAAGGTGTTTGACAACCACGTCGCCGATGGTGCCCATCGAGTCTACATCGCCCGAAAGCACCGTATCGAGGTCAAGCTCCTGCTCGGCCAGGCAGCGGCACAGGTCGGCCTCGTCGTCGGCCATGTAATAGTCAATGAGCCGCGCGGTATTCTCCTCGCGCGACAGATTGAGGTCAACACCGGCCTGGGCGCGTATGAAGTTCACGGCGGTGAAGTCGCGCGGGGTGTCGATATGACACACAATCACGTCGTAGGCGATGTTGCGCGGCTCCTCGGGGGCAATCATCAGCCCGTCGATTATGCGGCCGAACACACCCGGTTCCCGGGATATGGCGGCATCGAGGGCCCGGTGTATGTCGCGGGCAATCAGCTTTATGCGGCGGTTGCGCTCGGCGGGGTCGTCAGGCTCGAAATATGCCGAGAGCGAACGGTGCATATCGCGTGCGATCTCGTCGAGCTGACGAGCGTACTCCTTGTCGCGGGCCTCGCCGAGTGTACCGGCTATGGCGTCGAGGTCACGTATTATGGCCTGCGAGCCGTCGTTGTTAAGCGAGGCGAACCCCTCCCACGCGGCCGCAGGGTCGGCGAAATGGGCGCGCACGAACGGCTGGTTAACAAAACTGCGTTTCAGGTCATTCCAGTAACCGGGATAGCCGGGCACCTCCTTGCGCGAGGTCTCGGGCGACTTGGCCACCCCGGCCTTGTCGGCATATCCGTTGAAAAGTTCTTTTGACGACCAGTAGAAATCGCGCAGGGGGTACACGCCGCGGAAAGGCACGGTGCGGCCGTCTTCAGCGCTCCAGCGCTCCATCCAGGTGTCGGGGGTGATTATCTCGGGGATGACGGTATCGAACCGGTTCCAGTGCTTGTCGAGTGTGGCGGGGTTGGCCGGCGTGTCGTTTTTGGTGGGGGTGAGGTCGATGTTGAACTTGGTGGCCACCATGAACAGTGGCGACACCCCGCCGGTGTCGCGCAGACGGCGTCCGCGCTCGGCGGGATCCTTGCCGATGTTCTGGCGGATCCAGTCGTTTATGGTGGGACCGAGAGTCGACTCTGACTTCTGGTCGTTATGGTGGCAGAACAGCACACTCGAGATCATCCACGAACGTGAGTATTTGTTGAACAGATAGGCCACCTTGCCGCGACGCAGCATCTGCGGCAGCACCTCGGCGATCTTCTCCTCTTCATAGTTGCCGCGCGAGCGGGCACCGGGGAAGTCAAGCAGGTCTATTTTCTCCAGGAAACGGCGCTCTGCGGCTGCATCGGCAGGGAGTTCGAATGTGATTTCAGAGGTAAGGGCCGACAGTTCCCCTTTGCTGAAATCGGAGGCAAGGAGCTGGCCGTTGTCGTCGAACACCGGAGTGACCGACTCGAATCCGGGTTCGTTCTCAGTGGCGACACCGCAGACCTCATCGAGCCAGGCGATGCGCAACAGCGAGCCGTAGTCGCGTCTGACGGCGCGGAACGGTATCTGCACCCGGCGGTTGAAACCGATGCGGGCGTATGCGTCGACGAGCGTATTGAACAGCGGAGTCAGTGCGGGGTTACAGTTCCACAGCAGCTGGAACACATCTATCCAGTGCTCGCGGGGGATATTGCCGATCATAGGCGCCACGACCTTCTCGAACCTGGAGTTGTAGACCGACTGCGCCTTGATTCCCACGACCTTGCGCATGTACTCCACGATATCCTTGATGTCGTCGTCGCAGATCACATCCTGGCAGTGTGGAGCGTCGCGCCAGCGGGCGGCAAGGGCCGTGAGGCGGGCGTTTATATCGTCGGCGGTGAGCACGTCAGAGTCAATCTTCACGTCGTTGTAGAACGAGTCGGCCAGGAGCAGTATCACGTCGGCCATCGTGAGCATGGTGGCGCGCACGTTGACGCAAGGCGCCTCGCCGGAGCCGAGCACCCTGAAACGGGTGATGACGCCGGTGGTCTCGACTTTGGCATTGTTTCCCCCCGAGGGGTTCACGTCGTCGATAAAGCTGTATTCGCGGCCGTCGGAGTTGATCATGAAAGGCTTGTCGGGAGCCGAGAGCAACGAACTCATCAGGTATGACTTGCCCACCTGACTCTCGCCGTATGCCGCGGCCGAGGGGTTCCCCTCAACGGCGCCGCGTATCTTTTTCAGGCGGCGCCGGTAGTCGCGGAAAGTATCGAACGGGAACTGGTCTTTCCCGAAGTCGCGCGCCCACTCGATGGCCCGGTTGGCAACGCTTATATAATTGTCGATTCTCTGTATCATCGTAATGTCTTGGAGGCTGTTTATGGGAATCAGAACTCGAACGAGCCTGTGTCGAGCCAGTAGTCTTCGTCGGCGCCGAGGCTCTGCACATGAATCTCGAGGTTCGAGTCAGAGACGGGGTTCCCGTTGCGGTCGGTGATGGCCACGATGTCGAGGGACTCGGGATCGTCGGCGTTGCGCTCGATCTCAAGACTGAACGGCATGCGGCACTTCAGACGGTCGACCTCGTCCTGCACGCGCGCCATCACCTGGGCGTCGTTAAGGGTCTCGCCATGCTGCTGGAACGCCACGCGGCGCACCCTGTCGGCAATCTTGAAACGGTTGAAGTCGACTGTATAGAGCACACGCGAGGGGTATGAGTCCATCCCCAACTGCCGGATGCGCAGAGAGGTGGGCACGCGCGACACCGTGAGCTGTCCCGACGGGCTTTGCGGGGTGATGAAATATTCCACCGGCTGCCCTTCGCGCGAGGCCTCGATATAGTCGGCGGTGGAGTGCAGGTTGCGTTTCAGGCCGTCGATGTTGATTACGAACCTGTTGAGGTTCGACAGCTCTGAGGCGTAGTGCGCTATGACGGCCCCCATGGCCACAATGGTCTTGGGGTTGGTGATGTAGCCGGTGTTGTTCGAGAACGGATACCAGTCGCCCACATAGCAGTTGTTTAGCACGATCAGGCGGTTGGGCTCGATGGTATAATAGTCGAGGAAGATGTCGCGGATTACGGGCAGCGATGCGGGGCGCCCCGACAGGAGCACCAGGTCGCAGGCATGGGCGTACATGATGGTCGACACCTTCTTCAGCAACGGCTCGAACTCGCCGCGCACCATCTTCGACATCAGCACGCGGTCGAACCGCCACCGCAGGGTGGTGACGTCGATGCCGGTACGGGCCTTGAAACCGTCGATTACCGTCTGCGCCGGCGGATTGGCGGCGAATACCTCGTCATACGTCACGGCGCAGTCGTCGCTGCCGGTGTTGAGCAATTCGAGCATGCGGTACATCAACGGCACCGAATACTGCATGTTGAAGTCGCGGCGCAGACGGCGGTCGCCCACGGTCTGGCCTGAATAGTCGGGGCCGAAGAAATCCTTCATCAGCTGGCGGTAGGCACGCGAGTCGAGCGACCCGAGGGCCTCGCGGAACGCGCCGGTCTCGCTCAGCAGCATGTAGTTCTTGATGAGGCCGTGCAGCATGTCGTCGCCCGCGAAATAGAACGAGTCGTAGAACTGCGGCTCGGGCGAGAGCGTGGTCACGTCGCCGGCCTCGCAGTCATATCGGCTGATCATTAGGTCAGAGGTGCCGGCGCCGATGTCGAGCGAGCCGATGGTGAGCGTGTGGCGCCCGGTGGCGGGATCCTCCTTGCCGTAGAGACGGAAGAACTCTGAGGCGCACCCCTTGTATTTGTGTCCGGCCTCGCCATAGATATAGACGAGCTGCGAGCAGGTGGCCTCGTCGTAGAACCAGGGATCATCCTCGTCGGTGTAGCCGCCGGCACGGTGGGGTATCACCTCGATGCGGCGCGGGGGTGCGGCGTTGTCGTCAGGGTCGGTATCAAAACCGGCAAGCATGGTCACGGCATCGTCGGCGCATTTCACCAGGGCGTCGCGCTCGAGTTTCGACATCGCCGTGGGGCATGTCACGATTATGCGGCGGATGCGGCGCGGCATCTCTTCGTGCCCGAGCCCCCGGTCGACCGAACGGCGCTCGACGCTGTTGACAAACATGCGCGCCTGCGTTATCATCTCCAGGAAAGCGAATGTCATCAGCGAACGGCGCGAATAATGATATGTGGTACCACCGTCGCCCTTGGCTGTGGCGCGGCCGTCGCTGGTGATGTACGGGGTCAGTCCGGGCAGATTGAGCGTAGTGTCACCGGTCTCGCCCGGCAGACGCACGAAACGCCACTCCTCGGTCTGCGGACGTCCGTCCCACAGATAGCGCTTGGGCGATGAATAAGTGGTCAGGCGCTGCGTGCCCGGTTCGGCCGAAGGGTCGTCGACCCCGGTGGCACGGTGCACGAGCCTGTCGGCCTCGACACCCACGCGCACCAGCGACGGGTAGACGAACTGCCGCGTGTCGCGCAGGCCGAAATCGCCGAACGACGCCCGGCGGAAAGCCAGCCGCATGTCGAACGGCTCGGTGTAGCCCGTCAGCTCAAACGCCCCGCGCGAACCCTCGCGCGGTTTCTCGGCCACCGGATCGGTAAGGTCGGTCAGCCGCAGTGACGACACCTGGCTGAAGTTGCGGTTGTCTTCGACAAGGAGCGCCGTCGTGCGCGAATTACCCACGTCGATGACCATATCCACATCCACGGCGCGCACGTCGCGATCCTTGTAGATGCGTATGTCGGGAATCAGCCCTGTGCGGGCCAGGAAATTCATCAGATAGATGTACGTGGCCGAATATGCCAGGCGGCGCGCTCCGCGGCGCAGACGCATCTCGGCAACGTTGCGCACACCGGGATGCACCAGCTCGCGCAGATACTCGTCGACATAGCTCCAGGGGCGGTTGGGCATGCAGTAGTCCATCACGTACAGCTCGTTGCGGCACAGGCCGAACTCTATGGCTCCCTGGTAGTTGTCGGGGAAAGTCGGCGCCTCGTAATGCCTGCCGCGCTCGCCGTTGTAACGGGTGCGGGTATCGACCGCCAGGAGCGCCGTGTAGCGGCGTTTCTGCCCCTTTTCGCGGCCACGGGTGGCTCGGGCGGCATCAGGAGCGGCACCTGCGGCGTCGCCACGGTCATCCTTGAAGGGGATAAGTTTCAGGCGCACCCAGTCAAAGGGACCGAAATCAAACAGGTTCTTACCGCGGCGGAAGAACATCGGCAGCGGCAGCCACACGTTCTCGAAACTGTCGAGCACGCTGTCGCGCGAACCGAAATGCATCTCGAAGAACTGTGCCTGCTCGTCGTCAGTAAAGTTGCCCGCCTCGGCCACGGGCTGAATGCCGTCGGCCCGAAGATCCTCAATGTCGATCTCACCGTCTCCGCCGGCGAAATAACCGCCGCGTATCAGCTCTGATTTCTCGTAGAGGTAAATCCCCTCCTCGTCGGTGGCACCGGCGCCGGCAGCGCCCTTCACGGCGTGCATCATCTCAAGCATCCAGTCGCCAGTCTCGGCATCCTGGTGCTCGCGGAACCATCGGCGCTCGCCGTCGGCGGTATCTATTTCAAGCGGGAACGCATACAGCTGTATCCCCGTATTGGCAATGAATGTGATCATCGGTTGGTCAGTGTTTTCTACAGTGGGTGAGGCCGGGACAGCTTACAGAAGGCGCCCGACACTGCTGTTAGACGTATCATAAGCCTCTGTCGGTTTCACAGATATGCAAATTTAATACTTTTTTCCGGTTATCACCCTACCACCCAACTTTTTTCACATTTATTCGCCCACACCTGCCACCAACGCGATTCCCCTGACAGTTTTTCGCAAAGCGGGGATGATTATTCGGAAGGGGGAATTTGCAGGGGTTTGAAAATATTTGTGTAACTTTGCGGGAAGTTTGAGACGCACGGCGCCGGGGCGCACTGCCACGGCACCGCAAGGCATATCATTATCACCGACGACAATCATCTCACCACCGACGATGGCCCAGACACGTATAGCAGCCATAATGCGCGCAGGCGCGTTCTCACCGAACCATGTGGGGAACGACGCCACCATCCTCAATTCTGTTGCCGAGCAACTGCGCAAACGCGGCTGCGAGGTCAACATATATTCAGAGGAACAGTTCGCCGCCGGTCAGGCCGACGAGGACGTGATCATAAACATGTGCCGCGAGCGCCGCTCGACCGACCTGCTCCAGCAGGCCGAGGACGCCGGGCGCCTGGTGATCAACTCGGGCTACGGCATCGAGAACTGCATCCGCGAGCGCCAGGCACGCATCCTGCTCGGGTCGGGCATCGCCTACCCCGAGAGCATCATAGTCGATACCGACGAGGCCGTGGCAAAGCGCCTTGAGAAGATGGGGATGCGCCGGTGCTGGATAAAGCGCGGCGACTTCCACGCCCAGCATGCCGAGGATGTGTGCTATGTGCGCACCCCCGACGAGGCACAGGATGTGCTGCAGGAATATTTCCTGCGCGGTTTCAAGCGCGCCGTCATCTCGCGTCACCTCACGGGGCGCCTGGTGAAGTTCTACGGCGTAAGGGGCACCGACTTCTTCGTGTGGTTCCGCCCCTTCGACGAAGACAAACCCCACCGCTGCCCGGCCAAAGGCGCCGACGCCGCACTGCGTGAATTCGAGACACGTCTGCGCGACCTCTGCCTGCGCGCCGCCGACGAGCTGAACGTCACCGTCTTCGGCGGCGAGTGCATCGAAGGTGAAGACGGCTCGCTCGCGATAATCGACTTCAACGACTGGCCCTCGTTCTCGGCATGCCGGGCCGAGGCCTCGACAAACATAGCCAAGGCGGTGATCGCCGCGGCCCGTCAGCACAGATAACAACCGGCAATGAGCGATCACGACAATCAACACCAGTCAGCAACCGCCGGCGACATGGCCGCGCCCGCTGCCGCACCCCGCGGATTCTGGGCACGCGTCGCCGACAAGTTCATGCACGGCAAGGGCATCTTCACGTTCCTGCGCTCGTCTGTGTCGTCACAGATAGCGTCGTGGACCGACATGGGCATAGCTTTCGTGTTCTATGCCTTCGTGTTCATGCCCCTTGACCGCAACCCGCTGCGCACATTCCTGGCCACGGCCATCGGCCTGGTGGCCGGCGGCATCGTGAACTGCATCGTAAACTACAAATTCACCTTCCAGGCCAAGGACTGCCCCATAAAGGCCGTGGCCGTGAAATATCTGCTGATCTGGGGCGGGAGTTTCGTGCTCAACCTCGGCGGCACCACGGCGCTCGACCAGCTGCTGCAGGGCCTTGAGATACACCGCTACATTTCGTGGATAAAACCCGACGGCATCTTCGCCATAGCGCGCGTGACAGTGTCGCTGGTGGTGTCGCTGGCGTGGAATTTCCTGATGCAGAAGACATTCGTCTATGTGCCCACGCGGTTCGACAAGTATGCCATAGCCCTGGTCGACAGGATCACTTTCAAGAAAAAGAACAAAAAACAACGGTCATAATGAGCGAGAAAAAAATATATCAGAAAGAACGCGACGGCCTCCAGCAGGGAATCTACCGCGTCATCAACCCCTTCGTGAAACTGCTCATACGCATGGGGGTGACACCCAACATGGTCACCACCATCGGACTGCTCGGCAACATCGCCGCGGCGGTGATCATCGTCATCGCCGGCATACGCGCCCATGAGAACGGCGACCCCAACTACGGCCTCATCGCCATCGCCGGCGGCGTCACCATCCTGTTCTCGCTCTTCGACATGCTCGACGGCCAGGTGGCGCGCCTCGGAAACATGGTCACACGTTTCGGCGCGCTCTATGACTCGGTGCTCGACCGCTACTGCGAACTGCTGACGCTCGGAGCGCTCAGTTTCTATCTCATCGAGAACGACTACACCATCGGCGCCCTCATCACCTTCCTGGCACTGATCGGCTCGGTCATGGTGAGCTACGTCAGGGCACGCGCCGAGGGCGTGGGTCTGGAATGCAAGGTCGGATTCATGCAGCGTCCCGAACGCGTCGTGGTGACATCGCTCGGCTGTCTGGCCTGCGGCCTCATCGGCCTGTGGAGCCCCAACACCACACTCCCCATCACTGTGCTCATCATCGCCATGGCCGTCATCGCCGTGTTCGCCAACATCACCGCGTTCGCCCGCGTGGGCGTGTGCCGCGCCGGTCTCAAAGGCAAATAACCCGCAGACCGATGACACGACGCGAAACACTCACCACCATCTGCGCCCTGGCCATCTGGCTGGCTGTGACGGCGATGTGCGTGGGCCTCAGACCCGAGCACATCTTCCTCGGCCTGCTTGTCGCCGCGCTGTTCTTTGCCTGCGGCACCACACGGCGCCTGGTTGTGGCGCTGCTGCCGTTCGTGGTGTTCGGCGTGTCATACGACTGGATGAACATCGTACACAACTACGAGGTGAATCCCGTCGACGTCAAAGGCATATACGAGACAGAGAAATCGCTGTTCGGCATCACGTCGGCCGGCGTCACACTCACCCCCAACGAATTTTTCGCACAGCACCGCACGGCGTTCATGGATTTCATGGGGGGCGTCTTCTACCTCTGCTGGGTGCCGGTGCCCATACTCTTCGGCCTCTACCTCTATTTCAAGGGGGAGGTGAAACCCTATCTGCACTTCGCCCTGGTGTTCCTGCTGGTGAACTTCATCGGGTTCGCCGGATACTACATCCACCCGGCCGCCCCGCCATGGTATGTGGCTAAATACGGCTTTGACTTCATGCTCGGCGTCCCCGGCGACGTGGCCGGGCTCGGCGCTTTCGACGACATGACCGGTCTGGGCATCTTCAACGGCCTCTACGGCCGCAACGCCAACGTCTTCGCCGCCGTGCCCTCGCTGCATTCGGCCTACACACTCGTGGCATTCATCTACGCCCTGCGCTCGCACTCGCCGCGCTGGATTACAGCCGCACTCGGCATCATCACCCTCGGCATCTGGTTCACAGCCGTCTACACATCGCACCACTACATCATCGATGTCTCACTCGGCATACTCTGCGCCCTCGCCGGCTACCTCATTTTCGAGTACCTCCTGATGCGCTGGCGCCCCTTCGCCCGTTTCATCGACCGCTACGCCGCCTACGTCGCCCCCCGGCGCCGCTGATTCGGTGTATTTCAAAAAATATTCGTATCTTTGCAGACACACGGGTGACACGGCATGACCGCGGTCACCCCGTCTTATCAATTAAACACAAGCACATTGGATATAGATCCTTTACCGAATCCCGGTTTCGGGCTCTGCAGCGTGGCCGCCGTCACGGTGCAGAACTTCGGAGCCGCACAGATTACCGCCATGACGCTGGCCGTGGCGGCGCTGTTGCTGTCGGCATTCGTCAGCGGCAGCGAGATTTCGTTTTTCTCGCTCTCGCCCCAGCAGGCAGAGGAGATTGAAGACACCCGCAAGGCCGACCGCATCAGGCGTCTGCTCGACATGCCCGACCGTCTGCTGGCCACGATTCTGATAGCCAACAATCTGGTTAACGTGACCATCGTCGTGCTGATGACATTCGCGCTCACAAGCGTGTTCGAGGCCATGCCCGGATGGGCAAGTTTCCTGTTGCAGACGGTAATACTGACATTCCTCATTCTGCTTTTCGGTGAAATCCTGCCCAAACTGGTGGCCAATACGTCGCCGGTGCGATGGGCCAAGTTCGCCGTGGGGGGAATCTCGACCATGATGAAACTCTTCTGGCCGATTTCGTCGATGATGGTCAGCTCCACCAAGTTCGTGAACAAGGTGGTGAGCCGCCAGAGCCGCAACATCACCACCGACGAGTTAGGGCAGGCTCTTGAGATCACCGACGTACAGGGGGCCCAGGACAAGGAGATGCTTGAGGGCATACTGCGTTTCGGCGACACCACGGCATCCGAAATCATGACGCCGCGAGTCGACATCACAGGCCTGTGGGCCTCGATGACGTTCGACGAGGTGATGGAGGTGGTGGTCGACAAAGGCTACTCGCGCCTGCCGGTATTCGGCGAGTCGCAGGACGATGTGCGCGGCGTGCTCTATGCCCGCGACCTGCTGCCCCACCTGGGCGAGGGCGCGCGTACGGCCGACGTGAACTGGCTCTCGCTGGTGCGCGAGGCATATTTCGTGCCCGAACAGCGCATGATCGACGACCTGCTCGAAGATTTCCGCCAGCGCAAGATACACATCGCCATCGTGGTCGACGAGTTCGGCGGCACACAGGGTGTAGTGACGCTCGAAGATGTGCTTGAGGAGATTGTGGGCGACATCAACGACGAATACGATGAGGACGAGAAGACCTACCGCCGCCTCCCCGACGACACCTACATCTTCGAGGGGAAAACCCTGCTCACCGACTTCTTCCGCGTCACCGGCCTCGACGAAGACGATTATGCCGAGGTGGCCGAAGACTGCGAGACACTGGCCGGCATGCTGCTGGCCCTCAAGGGCGATTTCCCCAAGGAGAAGGAGCCGCTGGTCTACGGCCGATGCCGTTTCCTGATTCTCGACATCGAGCATCACCGCATCGCCTCGGTGCGGGTGAAAGTCATGCCCGAACCCCAGGTCTGAGGTGTGACCACGAACAAACATAACCACCAGTCAATGAAAACACACGATGCTCATATATGACCGAAACGACATACGCGTATACTCGACCCCGATAAAACGGGCCGCCACCGATTCGGGGCGCGGTCCGGCACGCTCGGTGGCCGAGCAGGCCGCCGAGAAACGTCTGCTGCGCGAGGCATTTCCCGAAGGCACGGTTCCTTACATCAGGCATCACGCCTGGGGCGCGCCGTATCTTTCCGACTCGCCGGAAAGCATCGACGATTCCGCACGCCATGAAGAACCGGATGGTACGGAAAACTCCGGTTTTCCCGCCATCTCCATCAGCCATTCGCGCGGCATAGCCCTGCTGGCGCTGGCACCGCACGGCACCCGGCTGGGCATCGATACCGAAACCGCCGACCGCTCGGAACAGCTCACCCGTCTTGCCCCCCGTTTCCTGGCCGAAAGCCAGATGGGATACTGGAGCAGTGAGGCCGCCACGCTTTTCTGGGCGTGGACCATCAAGGAAGCCGCCTACAAGGCCGCGGGACTCGAGATTCTGCCCATGCGCGACATCCCCCTCCCGCTTGAGGTCCCGCTGGGCGACCCCACCCCCGACTGCCGCATAACCATCGGCGGCCGTGACTACAACGTCATGCAGATTGACCACCCCGACGCCACCTCGGTGGTGATGCTCGTGTGGTCATCCCCGGCATGAAACTAAAATTTATCGTCAGAGATGTCAGCGGCCCCCACTTTTTTGCTAACTTTGTCGACAAACTAAAAACAACCGCGATAAAGACAATCTAAACTCCCGCAATAAAGACCATGAAACGTTTTCTCCTGTTGCCGCTGATCGCACTTGTGGCATCGTTCGGCGCTTTCGCCCAGACTGACCAGGCCGCCCAGAAACAGAAGGCCAGATATCAGGTGTTCGGCGTGGCGTTCTACAATCTCGAAAACCTGTTTGACACCATCAACAACAACGGCCAGTACGACCTCGAGTTCTCGCCCGCAGGCGCACGTCAGTGGGACGGCAGAAAATACTGGTCGAAGATAAACAACCTGGCCCGGGCCATCACGAATTTCACGACACAGACCACACCCAACGGCCCGGCATTCATCGGCGTGTCGGAAATCGAGAACCGTTCGGTGCTCGACGACCTTGTAAAAGCAATCGACCGACGCCTGGTGAACGAAGGACGCAAGGCCTGGAACCTGCAGATAGTGCACCACGACTCGCCCGACCGCCGCGGTGTGGATGTCGGCGCCCTCTACAACCCGCGCATGTTCAAGTTCATCGATGTGACAAACACCACCCTCACCATAGCCGACAATCCCAAATTCCGTACGCGTGACCAGATGTGCGTCACCGGCCTCATGGGGGGCGACACCATCAGCGTCATCGTAAACCACTGGCCGTCGCGCCTGGGCGGCGAGAGCCAGTCGTCATACCTGCGCGAGGCTGCCGCCGCGCTGTCGAAACAGATCGCCGACTCGCTGTGGCGCATCCGCCCCAACCAGGGTGTAATCATAATGGGCGACCTTAACGACGACCCGTTCAACAAATCGTGCGCCAAAATTCTCGGCGCCAAAAAGAAAGCCGACGGCGTGCAGCCCCACGGATTCTACAACCCCTTCTGGAGCCTGCTTGACAAAGGCATCGGCACCCTGGCCTACAACAGCCAGTGGAACCTATTCGACCAGATTATCGTGAGCGGCTCACTGCTTGAAGAGCATCAGGGCAAAGACAACCTCCACTTCTGGAAAGCCCAGGTGAACAACTTCGATTTCCTCAAGAGCACCGACGGCAACCGCATGAATTACCCCCTGCGCACATATTCGGCAGGCATATTCCTCAACGGCTACTCAGACCACTTCCCCACCGAAATCTTCCTGATCCGCCGCCGGTAACATAGCGCGCACATAAAAACAGCCCGGTGCCACCCATGGGTGGCATCGGGCTGTTTTTGCGCCAGCGATGTGGTGCATGTAACTGATGTGACGTATGTAACGTATGTAACTTATGTAATTTATGTAACGCAAAACAAAACACATAAGTCACATACGTTACATAAATCACATAACTCACTGCCGCCACAGGCGTCATCTTTTGCGTTTGGGGTTGCGCGGAAACCACCCTTTGGCCACGCGGTCGCGCTGCTCGAACACCTCAAGGATGCTCCAGAACGACGAGAAGGCGAGCACCCCTAACAGGGTCTGCCCGAAAAAGCCGTCGACGCACACCGACCCCACCGCCGCCCCGATGCCGAGGAACAGAAACGCCCACCAGCAACGGGTGCCGAAGTAGTATTCTCCTTTTATGACCAGCGGATGGAAAAGGCCTATGATCAGGAAACTGCAGGCCCCGAGAAGGAGGCCTGTCAGATTGTTGTCTGCAATAAATTCTGTCATTTGTCTATGATGATTGAAAGCGGCAGCACGGTGCCCGTGACGGGTATCGTGAATGTGCCGCGGTCAAATATGGCATTCACCTGCGTGCCGTTGGCCGTTACCGAGCGCGGCGCCTTGGCCATGCCATGAACCACGAACGTGAGGTCGCGGGTCTCGGGCATGCCGGGGTATGTGCCTTCGGCGGTCACGGTAAGCATGGTGTACTTTGGCTGGTTGTCGGCCTCGACTGTGAGCAGGGCGTAGTTGCCTTTCGAGAGCGACGAGCGCGACTGGCGGTCATCCTCGAACACGACACACTGCGACTCGCCGTCGCGCTGTCCGGGATAGTAGTTTATAGTGTAGCGCGAGGGGGTGTAGTCGCCCACATTCTCCATGTGATAGTCGGCGGTAGCGATTAGCGCTCCGGCGCGGGCAAAGAGAGGCAACACATTCAGCGGGGCATCGACCATGGCCGAAGTACCACCGGCATAGACATGCGTGGGGTTGTTGATGTCTACCCACGATGCCCCCGTTTCGGGGAAGTATACCTCGCGGCGGTCGGTGGCCGGAGTCAGCACCGGCGCCACAAGCACGTCACGGCCCCAGAGATATTCGTTGACGATGGTATCTGTGGCGGCGGGGTTCGCCTCATAGAAACCGACCGGGCGCACCAGCGGCATACCCTTGGTGGCGTTCTCGTATGCAAGGGTGTAGTTGTAGGGGAGCCAGCGGTAACGCTCGCGCACCAGAGGCAGGATGATGTCCTGCTGATCAGTGTAGATATACGGCTCGGCGAATTCCTGCGAGTGGGTGCGCAGAACCGGCGAGAACAGGCCAAGCTGCAGCCAGCGCACATAAAGTTCGGGATCGTAGGGGTGCTCCTTGTCGATGGCGAAACCGCCCACGTCGTGACTCATGTAGCCCAGACCGGACAGTCCGGCGTTGAGCATGATCTTTATCTGAGGCTGTAGACCGCCCCACGAGCGCGACACATCGGTCGACCAGGGGAACACGCTGTAACGCTGCAACCCCGTCGTGCCGCCGCGCATCAGCGCCATCAGGCGTGTTTCGGGATACTCCTCGGCAAACAGGTTGTAGACAATCGAGCTCCAGTCGTTGCCGTAATAGTTGTGATACTGGCGCGCCGTCAGGCCATTGGCGTGGCGCATCGAGGCCGGATGGGCCTCAGGCTCGCCAAGGTCGCCCCACCAGCCGGTCATGCCGCTGTCGGTAAGCTCCTTGTAGCGCTGGCGCAGCCAGGCGCGCGTGTCGGGGTTCGACATGTCGAACATGCCCCCCTCGCCGACCCAGATGGTCACCTCGTGGGTGTTGCCCAGCGAGTCGCGGCCGAACATGCGGCGGTCGTTCATGAAATTGAAATTGTCGAGCGCCTTTCCGTTCTTCAGCACGAAAGGCTGCGAGATGGCCACCATGTTGACCCCTTTCTCCTTGAGGTCGGCGAGCATCTTCACCGGGTCGGGCCACTGCTCGGGTTCCCAGGCCAGACGGCCCATATCCTGCTCCTTGCCGTACCAGTAGAGGTCAAGCACCATGCCGTCGACAGGATAACCGGCGGTCTTTAGCGAATCCACCACCTCGCGGGCCTGCCGTTCGGTGCGGTAGCCGTATTTCGAGGTTATGTAGCCCAGAGCCCAGAACGGCGGAAGTTCCTGACGTCCTACAAGCGAGGTGACCTGGCCGGTAACGCCGGTGAAACCCTCGGGCGAGTAGATTACATAATACGACAGGTCTTCGGGAGCCTCGGAGTGATATGCTATCGTGTCGCCGAAGACCATGTCGGCCGCGGCGATGTCGTCAAAGAGCACGGCATACCCGTCGGGCGACACCAGCAGGGGCATGGTGATGTTCATGCGGCGGATTCGCCGGTCGCCTTCGGTGTAACCGTAGTTCTGCGTGTTGTAGACCTCGAGGGTATCGCCTGCGAGATTGTATGTGAAACCGCGCTCGCCCGCGCCATATACATGCGCTCCGGCTGCCGGACCGGTAAGCTTTACCACGCGCCGGCCGCGTGCGTCGGTGCTGCGTGTGCCCGAATCCACTACCGGATTGGCTCCGCCGGGACCTGCGATGCGCACGGCGCCGTTGGCATCGATACGCGCCACAGCCCCCGAGGGAAGGCGCAGCGAGGTAAACCCGGGGCGTCCCGGACTCTCGATCTCGCCGGCCACCGTGCCGCTCTGCGGCAGGGCTATGCGTGACGGTGCCGGGGCTGTGCCCTGCGCCGTGTTGGAAACTCTGAAGATTGTCGGGGTCACGGCCTCGACGGTTACTGTGCGTCCCTGCGGAGTGTCGACGCTGATGCGGTTCTCGGCGACAGCGATGCCACCCAACATAATGCCGCCGGCAAGCATCACCGGCGCTATTTTATATTTCATGGTGTAAGTAAGATATGTTTCTTGTTATGCGGCGGCTCACGAAAGTTCGTTGAGGCGGCAGATGTATTTGCCGATGATGTCGAACTCAAGGTTGACCACCGACCCGACTTTGATGTTGCAGAAATTGGTGTGCTCGAACGTGTAGGGGATTATCGCCACCCTGAACGAGTCGCGTTCCGAGTCACAGACAGTGAGACTCACGCCGTTTACGGTCACCGAACCCTTCTCGACCGTCATGTAGCCCTTGCGCACCATGGCGGGGTCGACCTCATACATAAACTTGAAATATGTAGAGCCTTCTACCTCGGTGACCTCCACGCAACGGGCGGTGCAATCGACATGCCCCTGCACGATATGGCCATCGAGGCGCCCGTTCATGAGCATGCAGCGCTCCACGTTCACCAGGTCGCCCACCTCGAGAGTGCCGAGATTCGAGCGGCGCAGAGTCTCCTCTATGGCCGTGACGGTATAGGTGCCGTCGCCCGGCAGAGCCACTACAGTGAGGCACACGCCATTGTGAGCCACAGACTGGTCGATTTTCAGTTCATCGACAAATCCGCAGCTGAGCGTAAGATGCACATTGCCGCCCTCGCGGCGCAGACCGACGAGGCGCGCGGCCTCCTCAACAATTCCTGAAAACATATTATTCGGTGGTTAAGAGAGTGCCTGAAACAGATGCCAGACACCCTCCAATTGTATCTTGACTAAGTTATCAGCCACAAAGATAACAATTTTCACCGAAAAAGCCGTCATTCACGCGAAAGCATATCCTGAACCACCACCGCATTGTTGTGTTCGTGGTCATGCGAGGAATAAAGCAACGTGACCCTGGGCTTGCCGGCTATGGCGGCGCGCAGTGTGGCGAAAGCCGGATTGGCGGAAAGTTCGGCGGCATACCGCTGGCGGAAAGCATCCCACCGCCCGTCGGGGTCGGCATGGAACCATTCGCGGAGTTCTGTGGAGGGGGAAATCTCCTTGTCCCACCAGTCGTAATGGAAAGTTTCGTGCGAGAGGCCCCGCGGCCAGAGGCGGTCAATGTAGACACGGTAGCCGTCGTCGGGCGAGGCGGCATCATACGCACGCTTGATGGTTATGATCTGTTTCATAGTCTTTGTTGATGATATCCGATATCACAACAACCGGCGGCCTGCTATGGTTTGGGGTGCTCCCGGGGTCAGACCAGTCCGACTTGTCTGACTTGTCCGATGTCTGCAGGCACAAAAAAAGAATGAGCAAGGCAATCCGAAAATTGACACTTACTCATTCTCCTCTCTCTCCAGCGGTGCGGACGAGACTCGAACTCGCGACCCCCTGCGTGACAGGCAGGTATTCTAACCAGCTGAACTACCGCACCAGTTTTAAGAAACTGCCCGGGTTACTTGCCTCCGCTCAGCGCTCTGAGCATCGTGGGTTTGTTTCCCGATTGCGAGTGCAAAGTTATAGCCTTTTTTGAAACCGTGCAAATTTTTCGACCACTTTTTTTGAAGTTTTTTTGACGCTTTTTATCACCGGCGCCATCAAGTTTCAAATTTTCAGCATGTTATACGCTCAATATTTTTTCAACTTTTTTTTAGATCTTCAAGACCTCCGGGCGCCCTCAAAGGAGCCTATTCCTTTTTATAGCGATTATAGGCGGCGGCCATGCGTGTGTGATAACCGCGCGATTTTGCCCGCGGCCCATTATATTTCAGCGCGAATTTAAGCCATTGCCGGTTGCGGATGTCGTCGACCATATTGAATGTCTTCAGAAAATGGGCAAAAATCTCAAGCTGGGCGCGCTCGGAGTGCGACATGGCCTCGGCGAACGCCTCGGGCGACTCGAAACCGAGTTTTTTCCAGTTGAAACCTCCGATCTGAAACATCCCCCAGAAAGTGCCCTCGATACCGGCCCCCGGACAGAGGGCGCACGCGGCGTCAAGACGAGCCTGCTGACCGGCCTGCTGCGAACCGTATTTGCGCACGTCGGGGCGAGAGAATATCACCGGAGCTTTCTTGCGGGCCGTGGCCAGCGAAAGCCCGTTACGCGGCGCGAATTTGCGGAACATCGTCAGGTCGAAGTTTATAATCGGTTTCCCCGGTGCCCAGAACCCCTTGTGTGCCTTCCCGGCCTCGATATCAATCACAGCCTTTATGGCGGCCACCTCAACCCCCAGTTCTTCGGCCACTTCGCGATAGTCCTCCTCGGTGAGACGGTCATAGCGCCGCGGATCATCGGCCCGACGCTGATGCGGATGCAGCAGCGCGGTGTCGACCCACTCCTCGGGGTTCACAATCTGGCGCCCGGTGCCGAAAACCGGGATGGAGTCAGCGACAGCTACCGAGTCAGATTCTTCGGCGGGAAGAGAAACCGTGGCAACCGTCAAGGCCGCCAGCAGGACCAGTTGTTTCATGGATAACGGGGATTAATCTGGTAAGAAAACAGAAAAACGGCGTGTCACCAACGTGAAATCAGTGACACGCCGTTTTTATTAACAGTCGGCAGCCGGAAATGGCCCGGCGCCGGGTTATTTCTTAAGGTCGGCGACCTTTTCGATGGTGCGGCGCAGCTGCCCCCAGAAACGCTCTACGGCGGGAATGTGCATGCGCTCAGAGGGGGAGTGCACGTCGCGCAGGGTGGGACCGAACGACACCATGTCGAGGTCGGGATAGTTCTGCTTGAACAGCGCGCACTCCAGACCGGCATGGATGGCCTTGATGGCGGGTTTCACGCCGTACAGCTCCTCGTATGCGTCTGAAACGATGTGCATGATGCGCGAGTCAAGATTGGGCGACCATGCGGGATAGCCGTCGCCATGCTCAACCTCGGCGCCTGCCAGGGTGAACACGGCCTCCACCTGGTTGGCGATGTCATATTTGCGCGAGTCCACACACGAGCGCTGCGATGTGGTGACGAGAATCTTGTCGTCGCCCTTCATCTTCACCGACGCCAGGTTGGTCGAGGTCTCGGTAAGACCCGGCATGTCGCGGCTCATCGAGATCACGCCGTGAGGCGCGCAGTAGAGCGACAGGATAAGGTTGCGCGATGTGGCGCTGTCAAGAGTGAACTCGGGTTTGTCGACCGACTCAAGGTCGAGCTTGAGGTTGACCTCGAGACCGGCGTACTCGCCCTCGATGTCGGCCACATATTTATTGAAGGCAACACGCACATCCTCCTTGCGCGAGGTGTGCACGCCGAACACAGCATGTGCGGCGCGCGGGATGGCGTTGCGCAGGTTGCCGCCGTCGATCTCAGAGATGGCCACGTCAGAGTCCTTCATGAGGCTGAAGAGGAAACGTGCCACGAGCTTGTTGGCGTTGGCGCGGCCCAGGTGGATGTCGCCTCCCGAGTGACCGCCCAGACCGTCGCGCACATCCATCTTGAAGTAATGGAAATCGACGGGAGCGCACGAGCGCTTGTAAGTGAAGGTGGCCACGGTATCGATGCCGCCGGCACAGCCCACAAACACCTCGGCGTCATCCTCAGAGTCGAGGTTGATGAGGATGGTTCCCTTGAGCTCGCCCTTCTCCAGACCGTTGGCGCCGGTCATGCCGGTTTCCTCGTCAACAGTGATGAGGGCCTCGAGCGGGCCGTGCACCAGTTCCTCGTCGGCCATGATGGCCAGCGACGCGGCCACGCCGATGCCGTTGTCGGCACCGAGGGTGGTGCCGTTGGCGCGCACCCATTCGCCGTCGACGATAGTCTGTATGGGGCTGTTCTCGAAGTCAAACGACTTGTCGTTGCTCTCGCATACCATATCCATGTGTCCCTGCAGTATCACCGTGGGGGCATCTTCGTGACCCGGCGTGGCGGGTTTGCGCATGATTACATTGCCCGTTTTGTCGGCATGGGCGTCAATGCCGTGTTTCTTTGCGAAATCAAGCAGATACTCGCGGATTTTCTCCTCTTTCTTAGAGGGGCGGGGGATTTTTGTGATCTGGTCAAAAATCTCAAACACCTGTTTGGGCTGAAGGTCTTTTACTTCCATATACTAAGGTGGTTAGTTGATTGTCGGTTAAACTTCGGGGATGCGCGGGGAGGATTCTTAAAACTCGTTTGTGAATTTAAAAATCTGTTAAAAACGCCTCTTTCCCGTGCCTAAGTTACAAAATAAAACTGAAAACGGGTGAAAATTCGTGGTAACTTTCTTAAATTTGCGCTGAAAATGGCACAAAACCCATGAAAACCATACTTCTTTCACTTGCTCTGATAGCAGTGGCTATCGTTTTGCTGGGGGTAAACGCCCTTTTCAGGCCCCGCAAGGGGTTCCCCACCGGTCATTCGCATGACCTGGCCCGTGTGCCCGAGCGACAGCGACAGTTGCGCGAGGCCATGCGCCGCGACAAAAAGAAATAAAACTATTCACCATTTCCAGGTGCCGGGCCCAGCGCCCGCGCCATGATATCTGAATTTTCCTGACATGAAAAAATCTGCATTCGCAGTCTCGGCGCTCATCCTGGCTATGTCGGCCATGAGCTGTTCTGACAACTCTACCAACGACAGCGCCAAAGATGCTGACAAAGCTAAGAAAGAAACGGCAAAAGCAACATCTGACAAGTTCGAGCCCACGACCAACATCCGTTACTACAACATGGACTCGGTCATGAACAACTACGAGATGGTGAAGACTTTCAACGAAGTCAACCTGCGCACCATGACCGAGCTGCAGAATGCCGAACAGTCGCGCGGCAACGAGATTCAGCGCATGGCCAACTCGATTCAGCAGAAAGTGCAGTCGAACGGCTATCTGAGCGAGGCATCGTACAACGCCGACATGACAGCCCTCAACCAGAAACAGCAGCAGGCCCAGAACTACCTCGGCTCGCTCCAGGCAAAGGCACAGCAGGAGGCGATGCGCCAGCAGCAGGTGTTCCTTGACTCGCTGAACAATTTCCTGGCCGACTACAACCGCACCCGCCACTACGACGCCATCCTGATCTACTCGCCCGGCGAGATCTTCAACCCCGCGCTCGACATCACCGACGAGGTGCTGGCCGGTCTCAACGCCCGCTACAAGAAAGCAGCTGCCGCCAAAGCCGACGCCGACAAGAAATAACCAGCGCGCAAGTCAGCCGCAGGGTCACGCATCCGGCACGACATAAATCTGAAAATACACGGGTCCCGGCCAAACCATATCAGGCCGGGACCCATTATATTTATACGGGGATGATTTTTATCCCCGCGATACAGACACAGAGGGATATTTTTTGTAACTTTGCATCACCAACTATGATAGAACGTATCGTCATCATCGACCAGGCCGATCCCGTCAGTTTCTATGGCGTGAACAACACCAACATGCAGCTGATCCGCAACCTCTTCCCCAAACTGAGGATGGCTGCCCGCGGCTCGGTCATAAAGGTTATCGGCGACGACCACGAGACCGCCGAGTTCGAAAAAAAGATCAAAGAGCTCGAAAACTACTGCTCAAGATACAACAAGCTCACCGAAGAGGTCATACTCGATGTAGTGAAGGGCGACAAGCCACGCGAAATGCACGCCGACGACGTGATAATCTACGGCGTAAACGGCAAGCCCATCACGGCCCGCACCCCCACACAGCGCCGCCTGGTGGAGACCGTGCTGAAGAATGACCTGACATTCGCCCTGGGCCCCGCCGGTACCGGCAAGACATACGTGGCCATAGCCCTGGCCGTGCGCGCCCTGAAAAACCGCGAGGTGAAGAAGATCATACTCTCGCGCCCTGCAGTCGAGGCCGGCGAAAAGCTCGGATTCCTCCCCGGCGACATGAAAGACAAGATCGACCCCTATCTCCAGCCGCTCTACGACGCGCTCGAAGACATGATTCCCGCCGTCAAGCTGAAGGAATACATGGAGACCAAGGTCATACAGATAGCGCCGCTGGCATTCATGCGCGGCCGCACGCTGAACGATGCCGTGATCGTGCTCGACGAGGCCCAGAACACCACAACCCACCAGATAAAGATGTTCCTGACACGTCTGGGTGTGAACGCCAAGATGATCGTCACCGGCGACGTAACGCAGATCGACCTGCCGCGTACCGTAAGCTCGGGGCTCATACAGGCCCTGCGCATACTCCACGACATAAACGGCATAGGACGCGTGGAATTCGGCAAGAAAGACATCGTAAGGCACCAGCTGGTGCAGCGCATCGTCGAGGCATACCAGGCCTATGACGAGGAGCACAAGGCCGAAATCGACGCCAAACGCGAACCGGAAACCGAAGGCACTCCCGACAACGCGGGCGACGACCGGCCATGACATAGCGCAGATCAACATAAACCACTCATATCTTCCCACAACAACACAATGGAGACTCTCGTAAAAACCGACTTCCATTTCCCCGGCCAGACCGCCGTCTACCACGGCAAGGTACGCGACGTTTACACAATCAACAACGACCTGCTGGCCATCGTGGCCACCGACCGCATCTCGGCCTTCGATGTCATCCTCCCCAAGGGCATTCCATTCAAGGGGCAGGTGTTGAACCAGATCGCCGCATATTTCCTTGAGTCGACCGCCGACATCGTGCCCAACTGGCTCATGGCCACCCCCGACCCGATGGTATCGACCGGCGTGCGCTGCGAGGGTTTCGCCGTAGAGATGATCATCCGCGGCTACCTCACCGGCAGCGCCTGGCGCGAGTATGCCGCAGGCGCCCGCGAAATCTGCGGCGTGAAACTGCCCGACGGCATGCGTGAGAACGAGCGTTTCCCCGAGCCGATCATCACCCCCACCACCAAGGCTGCCGAAGGCCACGACGAGAACATCTCGCGCGAGGAGATCATAGCCCGCGGCATCGTGAGCAAGGAGCACTACGAGGTGATGGAGGAATATACCCGCCGACTCTTCAAGCGCGGCACCGAGATGGCCGCCGAAAAGGGCCTCATCCTGGTAGACACCAAATACGAGTTCGGCCTGCGCGACGGCAAGGTAATCCTCATCGACGAGATCCATACCCCCGACTCGTCGCGCTACTTCTATGCCGACGGCTATCAGGAGCGTTTCGAGAAGGGCGAGGCCCAGCGTCAGCTCTCCAAGGAGTTCGTGCGCCAGTGGCTCATCGACCACGGATTCATGGGCAAAGAGGGGCAGCAGGTGCCTGAGATGACCGACGATTTCTGCCGTCAGGTATCTGACCGTTACATCGAGCTGTACGAGCATGTCACAGGCCGCAAGTTCGAGCCTGCGGTGAGCGACGACCTCACCCGCCGCATCGAGACCAACGTGCTCGATTTCCTGGCCAACAGCTGACCCCCATAATTCCCATTACTCCCATAACTCCCATTATTCCCACTTGGAAATAAAGGCAGAAAAAGTCAAGCCATACGCCTCGGACCTGGCCAAAACCGGCCAGGTCGAGGCTATGTTTGACTCCATAGCGCCGGCATACGACACCATGAACCGGCTCATGACGTTCGGCATCGACCGGCTGTGGCGCCGGAAAGCCGTGCGACTCACAGCCGCCATGCGACCGCGGCGCATACTCGACGTGGCCACCGGCACCGGCGACTTCGCCATAGCGCTGGCCCGCAAGATCGACGGATGCCGTATCGACGGCGTGGATCTCTCTGACGGCATGATGGAAATCGGGCGCAAAAAAGTAGAAAAAGCAGGGCTCGCCGACCGCATATCGTTCGCCAAAGGCGACTGCCTGCACCTCCCCTACCCCGACAACTCGTTTGACACCGTGACGGTGGCATTCGGCGTACGCAATTTCGAAGATCTGAAACGCGGATACGCCGAGATGGCACGCGTGCTGCGCCCCGGAGGCCAGCTGTGCGTGGTAGAGCTGGCTGTACCCGAGTCGCCGGTAGTAAGACCGTTCTATAAATTCTATACCCGCCACATCATCCCTGCCGTCGGACGCCTCGTATCCTCTGACCCGCGGGCATATACTTATCTGCCTGAATCAATCGCCGCGATGCCGGCGCCTCCCCGTATGCTTGAGCTGATGGCCGACAGCGGCTTTGACTCACCGCGCATAATTCCTCTCACGTTCGGGGTCTGCGCGATTCACACGGGAACAAAAAAGTGAACTTCGCCGTCGGACGGCACCCCACCCCCTCCTTGAAATCACACAAGCCGTAATTCGGCACTCCATCCACAGTGGAGATACCGATATCCATGATTCGGTAGTTTTCGCTCTTATACAGCTCGAACAGTCTGTAAGCCAGCATATTCATCGGGCGGCTCGACGAATGGCCCGGCACATCCCCCCAGTATATCACCTGCGCCACACCCGGAGCCGGGTCGTGCACCTGAGCCGCGGCCACATCCACCCCCTCGAGGGTGAGGATGAAGAACCGCGCGCCGACCACCGGCGCCGTGGCGTTCACATCGTCAAGAGTCATGTTCACCGGGTAGCCGCGTGACGTGTGGTTACGCACTATCACGTCATAAACGCGGGCTATGTTTTCAGGCTCAGGCACAAGTTCCCCGAATATATACGGAAGTTTCTGTGCCTGATGCAGCTGGTTGCGTGTCTTCACATCAAAAGCCGCATGAATATCGGGCACCGTGAGGTCGAAATGGTGGTTTACCTCCACGATCGGCACGCCTCCGAGACGCGTAAGCACATTGACTGATTTCGCTGACAAATCGCTGTCCATGAACCCGGGGGGCAAAGTCACCCTCAGGTCACACCCGTTTGCGGCGGCATGGTCCACGGCCAGGCGCCACATCCGCTCAATAGCCGCGATTCCATGACTGCGCCCGGTCACGAGGCCCCCGTACGGCGACGAAAATGGAGAACAGAACAGATTACCGCGGCGCCCCAGGATCAGTCCCCCTCGGATTTTCGTGTCTTCAAAAGCAAGGTACGACACCCCGTCGGTCTTGGCTCGGTTGAGCTCGGAAAACTCCGCAGTGTTATATACATGTGATTTACCTGCAAAAAGCTGTTCGAATCGCTGAGGGGTTATTTCGCTGACTACCATCGTAAACATTTTGTCATGCCAAAGTTAACGAATATCGCCGACCTCTGCAAATCATCCTCACTATACAACGGCGGGACGCCCCGGGGCGTCCCGCCGTCAAATGCCGCCACATGCTGATTTTTCAGTCGCGCGATGCCGTTGCACGCGATGTGGACGTGATAGTATAGTTCAGGCCCGACACGGCACGCTGGAGATTGGGCCCCACGAGTGTCAGGGCAGTACCTGAGTCACGCATGAAGTACAGCACATCGGCCGGACTGTCGGCTACCTGCGACACATGGTCAGGCTCGAGTTTAAGGAACTCCCCCTCCTCGCCGTTGGGTTGCACCCGCATTACCCTGAAGTCACCGTCTGTCTCATAGTTCTGGATGACCTTGTTGTTTCCGTCGAGATACTGACGTGTCAGATGATAGTCTCCGCCATCGGCCGAGTCATATTCGAGCGTCAGCACATACCTGATCCCGGCGGCGTCGGCCGAAGGCAGCACACCCTGATATGTCTCGACCCGCGATTTTTGATTTTCAGCGGTGCACGCCCGGTTTCCGTCAGTCGAGCACGCCACCAGGGCGCCTGATGCCAGCAGCACCCCCATGATAAGTTTTTTGTCCATAGTTGAATTCCGTTTTCCTATTATCTAATATCTGTTATCTGAAATTCACTTGAAAGTATTCATCGTTTATCTGACACAGATTTTTCTGTTATAACAACGCACACGCCAAATATTTCACCGCGACCCAGCCGGTAAGGCAAAAATTTTTGACAATGAGCCGGGAAATAAGTAAATTTGCATGTTATTATAAACAGGGATACCTGTGGTGTCCCGCCCCGCACGCCACAAACAACTATCTACATACTTTTCCAACAACATGGCAACAATTTCAGTTGATGTAAAGCACGTGCTCGGCACCGTTACCGCCGAGCAGATCCAATCGCTCAACCACGATGCCGCCGAGGGGCTCAAAAAGCTCTATGACGGCTCCGGCCTCGGCGCCGACTTCCTGGGCTGGGTAAAACTCCCCTCGGAAATCACCGACGCACACCTGGCCGATATCGAGGCCACCGCAAAATCTCTCAACGAGAACTGCGACTATATCGTTGCCGTCGGCATCGGCGGCAGCTACCTGGGCGCCAAAGCCGTAATCGAGGCTCTCGGCGACTCGTTCAGCCAGCTCCGCGCTGCCGGCGACAGCCGTCGCAGCCGCGTCATCTTCGCCGGCCAGAACATCGGTGAAGACTACCTCAACGAACTTCAGGACTTCCTGGCCGACAAGAAATTCGGCATCATCGTAATCTCGAAGTCGGGCACCACCACCGAACCCGCCATCGCTTTCCGTCTGCTCAAGGAACAGCTTGAGAAACAGGTCGGCAAGGCCGAGGCCGCAAAACGCATCGTGGCCATCACCGACGAGAAGAAAGGCGCCCTGCGTCAGCTCGCCACCGAAGAGGGCTACAAGACCTTCATCATCCCCGACAACGTGGGCGGCCGTTTCTCTGTACTGACCCCCGTAGGTCTGCTCCCCATCGCCGTGGCCGGATTCGACATCCGCGCTCTCGTGGAGGGTGCACGCCTGATGGAGAAAGCCACCGAGGCTCCCTCTGACGAGACAAACGCCTCGTTCGTCTACGCCACAACCCGCAACGCCCTGTACCGCGCAGGCAAAAAGATCGAGATTCTGGTAAACTACAGCCCGAAACTCCACTTCTTCGGCGAATGGTGGAAACAGCTCTACGGCGAGTCTGAGGGCAAGGACGGCAAGGGTATCTTCCCCGCCGCCGTCGATTTCTCGACCGACCTGCACTCGATGGGCCAGTGGATCCAGGAAGGCGAGCGCACCATCTTCGAGACCGTGCTCTCTGTAGAGAATGTCGGGCACAAGACCGTCATCCCCTCTGACGACGCCAACCTCGACGGCCTCAACTACCTGGCCGGCAAGCGTGTCGACGAGGTAAACAAAATGGCCGAGCTCGGCACCCGCATCGCCCACGTTGACGGCGGCGTGCCCGTGATCCGCGTCACCATCCCCGCCCTCAAGGAACAGTACCTGGGCGAGCTCATCTACTTCTTCGAGAAAGCCTGCGGCATCTCGGGCTACATCCTCGGTGTGAACCCGTTCAACCAGCCGGGCGTCGAGGCCTACAAGCGCAACATGTTCGCCCTGCTTGAGAAACCGGGCTACGAGGCCGAGACAGCAGCCATCAAGTCGCGCATCTAAGCCGGCCTGAACCTACAGCATAACCGGGCGGAGGGAAAGGCCGCATACACTGCGGCCCCCTCCGCCCTCTTCTTTTCAACACACATTACATTCTCCATATTCCTAACCGTAACCAATCGACACACTACCATGAATTGCAGACAATGCGGACAGGAAATCCCCCAGGGTCTTAATTTCTGTATCTTCTGCGGCACGCCCGTAGACCGGCCCGAGACTCCGCAAGACATCTCCGACAACAACAATCCTGTCAACGACAACCAGGGCAACACCCCTGCCGACGACACCCCCGCACCTGAGGCTCCCGCCCCCGACCACGGGCAGTCACAGTGGCAGCCACAACCCCCGCAACCGGAACCGACCCAGAGCGTTCCGGGGCAGCCCGGTTATCCCCCGCCCCCTTATAACCCTCAGGCACAGATGCCCTACGGCATGCCTCAGCAGAATTATGGCCCGGCTCAGCCCTATCCGGCACAGGCTCCCAAAAAGAAATCATGGATTGTCGTGCTGGTAATAAGCATAGTGGTGCTCTTGATCTTCGGCGGCATAGGGGGCTGGTACTATTACGAAAACGTGTACCTGCCCGAACTGCGTGACCGCGAGGCTCCCCGTGCCTACGCCATCACCGATATCGTGATGCGCAACACGCGCATGTCGGGCGTAGAATATAACCGCGTCGGTTCAATTCCCTACTCGGCCGAACTCATCATCTATGAGAATGACGGCCAGTGGGCGCACGCCAAATACAAACCGACCGCGCCTGGTGCCGAACCGATCGAGGGGTATGTGGCCTCACAGTATCTCATCGACCGCGAGGATATGCTCCTGCTAAACAGCATCTACGCCGATAACAACGCCCGCATGGCCGTGAACACCTCGAAATGCAAACGCGCCCTCCTTAACTTCTACAAGGCCAACAACCTCGTGGGCAACATAGACCGTTCGGTGCCGGGCGCAGAATCCCTGCCTCTTCCCGACAGCTCGAACCACTGGGTGCTCGAAGTCAACGACCCGTCACGCAAGCCGTCAGAGGTGGCATACCCGCGGATGCACAACTCCGGGTCAAAGTTCACCGACTTCGCCGCTGTGCTCACCAATCCCGAGACCGGCGCCCGGCACTATGTCTACTTCTATTTCGACGATGACGAGACACCGCACCTGTTGCAGGACGGCCCGGCCACAGGCCGATATATAGCGGGGGTGGCGCGTGACCCCTACGACTATAATCGTCTGATCATGTATTTCACCGACTGACCATGACCGGCAACCCTCAGGAAATACCCTTTACGCCACAGCGGCCACAGCGCACCGGCACACGCCTCAAGGCCATCGTCATCGTTGTGGCCCTGCTGGCGGTACTGGCGCCATACGTGGCACTTTATCTGGTGCACCGCAACTACACCCATACACTGGCCAAGGTAGAGCGGGCCGCGGTCATCGTCATCTCTAAAGAAGACATGAAACTGCGCGTTTTCGGCTACGACGGCACCCTGCAGCACGAATATGGCATCGCCGTGGGAAAAGCCCCCGGCAACAAGGGTGAGCGTGGCGACATGCGCACCCCCGAAGGGGTGTTCTGTGTGGAATCAATCGAGGATGCCTCGGGCTGGGAACATGATTTCGGCGATGGCAACGGGAAAATCGCCGGCGCCTACGGCCCGTGGTTCATCCGCCTGGCCACGCCCGGCCACAAAGGCATAGGCATTCACGGCACCCACAAGCCCGAATCAATTGGCACACGCGATACCGAAGGGTGCGTGCGCCTCAGAAACGCCGATCTCGAGCGGCTGAAACCCGACGTTTACCCCGGCGAGGTGGTAATCATCACCCCCTCGCTGGCCGATGCCGCCGCCATGCTCCCCGGCAAGGATAAGGGCGCCCAAGCCACCAACCCATAAACCTCACCCATAACTCCCATAACTCCCAGGCCTGATGCTATGGGAGTTATGGGAATTATGGAAATTATGGGAATTATGGGTGAGCCTGCGGTCACAGTGACAGCGACACGCCCACGCTCACGCAGCGGGGCAACGCGGGGCCGTAGATATAGCCCGAGTCGCGGCGTGCACCGCTGTCAAAATCATTCTGGTAAGAGTTGAAGATGTTGCTCACGCCTGCCGAGAGGTCGAGGTCGACGCGGTTGAACACGCGGAAACAGTAGGTCAGTTTCAGCGACGCGTCGAAGAATGACTGCGTGTGCACGGCCAGATCCACATCAGTGCCCGACCCTTCAAGATGCTGTACCAGCATCGGCCCGGTGCCGGTGCCTGTAAGCGTGGCCTTCAGCGAGCGGGTGACATTCCAGTTGGCGGTAAAATAGCCGTAGACATCCGGCGTGCGGAACATACGTTTCTCGGCGGGAACATCCGGATTGTCGCTCCACTGCTCGGGCTCCTTGTAACGGCTGCGCTGCAAGGTCACACCACCCTGCACGTCAAAACGGCTTGAGAAGAACGCCTTGGCCTCTACATTTATGCCCATAACGCGGGCACCCGACCCGTTGTAGCGCTCAAGCACGGCGTTTCCGTTGGCGTCGAGACCGTCGAGCTTACGGAGGGCGAACACATCGCGCAGGTCAGTAAAGAACCCCTCGACAAGCAGGTTTGTCTGCACGTTGCCGAAACGGTGGTACATGTCGGCCGACAGGCTCACACTCTGTGAGCTCTCCTGTTTAAGCCCCGGAGCCAGCACGGTGACCACGCGCTCGCCGCCGACAATGGCCACATGAAAATCCTCGTCGTAGGCCTGCGGCGAACGGAAACCGGTGGAATACGACGCACGGAAATTAAAATTCTCGCTCGGATTGTAACGCACGTTGACGCGCGGCGACACTATGGCGTTGTGGATCATCGAGTGTTTGTCGACACGCGCTCCCATCAGGAAACCCCACTGCCGGTTCTTCCACTCGTTCTGCAGATAGGCGCTGTATATGTTCACGTTCTGAAGAATATCGTGGTCATACCCCACGGTGACGTCATGCAGACGGTTGTATGAGTATTCCACACCGGCCACAAGCTCGGCCGGCATGAACAGGAACCGGTTCATCGGGTGCGTCCACTGCGATCCGGCGGTCACCACAAGGTCTGAGGTGCGGCCGTATGCGTCGGGATCCATGTCAGAGCCGTAGTAGCTCTGGCGCTTTGTGGCCTGTGTGGCTGCGAATACCGACAGATGGTCGCGACGGTCGCGGAACCAGAGGTCGAACGTTGCCTCGCCGGCATGGATGTTGTGGTCGGTCTGTTCGGCTATCATTGCCGTATGGGGCGGATTGTCGAGGTTGTCGCCCCCGCGGCGGTACTCGTGCGTGTTGTGGTATTCGAGCGTGAGCTTTGTGTTTCCTGAGGTTCTGAGAAACGTGCGGGCGCCTATTGTCTGGCTCTTCAGCTCGGCCACCTCGGTGAAACCGTCGCCATTGTGGTCATATCCGCCGCGCGTGCGTGTCTGGCCATAGATGAACATGCCGGCCTTGTTGTTGTCGGTCACCACCGAGGCATTGAGGGTGGTGTTGTTGTCGAGCGTGCCCGACGGACCTATCGACGTAAGCTGGTGCGACAGCTGTGCCGAATTGGTCATGGGGTCTTTGGTGATGATGTTTATGGTGCCACCCACGGCCGACGAGCCGAACAGCGCCGAACCGCCGCCGCGCATCACCTCCACGCGCTCTATCATATTGGCGGGAATCTGTTCAAGGCCGTAGACGCCTGTCAGCGCCGAGAATACCGGACGCGAGTTCATCAGTATCTGCGAGTAGTGACCGTCAAGACCGTTTATCCTCACCTGCGTGAAACCGCAGTTCTGGCAGTCGTTCTCGACGCGCACGCCGGGCTGAAAGTCAAGACCGTCGGCCAGCGAGCATGCACCTACATCGAGGAAGGTCTTCCCCGACAGCACATTTACCAGCGACGGACTCTCGCGGCGGCGTGTCTCGGTCTTCGACGACGTGACCACGACCTGGTCGAGCATGAAGGCATCGGGGGCAATCTCGAAATTCAGCTCCACGGTCTGGTGTGCGTCCACGGCTGTCTTCTTGCTCTCGGTGCGGTATCCGAGCATCGAGACCTCAAGCGTATATGTGCCGGGGGTAAGGTCGCGGAACACATAGTGCCCCGAACCGTCGGTCATTGTCGCCAGATTCGTACCTGTTATCTTTACCACGCATCCGGGGATGTGGTCGCCGTTGTCGGCATCTATCACATGGCCCCCGATGTTGGCGTCTGACACGGAGGCCGCAAGCGCGCTTGCAGAGATTGCCGCCATCAATACGGCGGCAATCAGAGAAAGTGTCTTCCTAATCATCCTAAACTTTTGCTCTTTTCTGATTCAAGATGCAAAGTTACGGACTTCGCGTCACCCTGACAATACTCAAAAATAGTGAGCCGCGCATGCGGAATGTGGCCGATTTATCACAAATCCACGGTCATTAAGCACCGCCGCCCGGCTCGTGACCCACGACAAAACGGCCTCCGCGGTAAATGAAACCCACTACACCCAGCGCGGCCAGACGCACTATGGCATCGGCGGCGGTGCGGCGCGAAAGGTGCGCCCGCAACTCAAATTCCCCGGGTTCTATATACTCTTCAAGCTCAAGCAGATGCAACAGCGCACGCTCGGCTGCCGAGAATGTTAGCAGACCGCCCGCCGCGCCGGCCCGACGCCGCCAGGCCTCGACCATCAGCGGGTGTGCCGCGATATTCTCGTCGGCCACGCGGTAATATGCCTTCAGGCGGTCACCCTCCTCGCGCACGCATACCGGCCTGCGGTCGACCCGCGGAATCTCCACACGGTACACCACCGCACCCCCCTCGCAGCGGAACGCGGTCATCTCGACCTCAACAGCCGGAGTGCAGTACATCCCCGCCGCCGCATCAATCATATAGAGGTCTTCGTCAGAGCGCACCCCGGCCACCACACCGTTGTCTTTAACGCCGATGAGCAGGCGGCCGCCGTCGTGGTTGGCGAATGCCGAGATGGAGCGGGCAATCTTGCGGGCATCGGAGATCTGGAATTTGAAATCCTGATGCTCATGCTCCCCCTCCTCTATGAGGCGGCGTATGTAATAAGCGCCTTTGATGGCCTTTATGTCCTTGACTGTCGCCATGGTCTGTGATGTTTGCTGCGGGCAGCCGGTTTCGGATCCCTTATACCGGGTAAACAAGATTGGCGTCGGTCGGGTTCGCCAGAACCTCGTCGAGATATATGCGCGCCTGGCGGCGTGCGTCGGCAAGGTTCATGAACGAGTAGTTGCCGCAGTCGCGCGGGGTAGCGCCGGGCACCTCCCCTTCGAAACCGGCGATGAACGCGTATGTCTCCCTGAGCAGACCGAGGATGTCGCGCGGCTCAAGCTCGCCCTGCAGTATCAGATAGTTGCCTGTACAGCACCCCATCGGACCCCAGTAGACAATCTTGTCGGCCCACTCGGGGTGGTTGCGCAGATATGTGGCGGCAAGATGTTCCATGGCATGGAGTGTATCGGGGGCGAGCGCCGGCTGGCGGTTGGGCTCGGTCATGCGTACGTCGAACGTGGTGAGCGTGTCGCCCGACGGAGTGATGTCGCGGCGGCTCACATACACACCGCGCAAAAGACGGTTGTGGTCAATGGTGAACGATGCTATCTTCTTCATGACAATATGGTCTTCAATACCTTGAACGTGGCCTCGGTGGCATCGTCCCAGAAATTCAGATACTGGTCGAGATGGTCTGGCGCGCCGGGATAGTCGCTGACAACCCTTATCACGGCAAACGGAATGCCGCGCAGCCGGCAGACCTGGGCGATGGCGCCAGACTCCATGTCGACGGCTATGGCCTCGGGGTAAAGCGAGAGGATCCGGTCAAGTTCGGCGCGGTTGTCGACGAACATGTCGCCCGAGGCAAGCATCCCATGTTTCAGGCCCTCGATCTGCCCCAGCGCCGGGAGCATTGCCAGCCCCTCGCGGCAGCTGAACCGTGCCGGCATCCCCTGCACCTGGCCGCGCTCGTTGCCCGGGCCGCACCACACGTCGTGATACGCCACCTCGTCGGCAACCATCACGTCGAGGATTCCGGCAGCGCCGCCGGTTCCACCCGCGATGCCCGAGTTCACAATCAGTTCAGGGTGAAAAAAGCTGTCGAGCACCATAGTGCCCACGGCGGCATTCACTTTGCCGATGCCGCACTGCATCACGGCCACCTCGTTGGCACCGATGCGGCCTGTATATATCACGCGTCCGTCGGTCTCCACCTGCCGCATATCGCTGACAATAGGGAGCAGACGGTCAAGTTCGGCCTGCATGGCCACGATAATTCCTGTTTTCATATCACAAAGTTACGAACTTCATAAACTTTTTTAGCTGTCAGGGAACGATTTTTGGTTACTTTTGTGTTTATATACTGAGAGCGCGTGCGCTCCCGCCTATGGTGAATTTATAACGTTCCACTATTTATATCAGCTATGAACTTCAAAGCCAATACATTGATTTCGTTCACCGCGCTCATCCTCGGGATTGTGGTGCTCTGCTATATCGGACGTCCGATAACCAACATCGTGCTTTTCATCTGCGGCCTCGCGTTCGTGGTGCCCGGCATACTCACCCTGCTGGGTCTCTCGTTCAAGCATAGTGCCGAGAATCATTCGGCCGCCGACCGCGCCCTGCGGTTCATCTGCGGCATAGGCGGACTGGGTCTCGGCGTGGTGGTATGGTGCATGCCCGACGTGTTCCGTCCGCTGCTGGTCTATCTGTTCGGCATCCTGCTCATCGCCGGCGGCATACACCAGTGCGCACAGCTCTCGCGCAAGGCACGTGCCGCACAGTACCCGGGCTGGCTCCTCCTGGGTGCCCTCGTGATTCTTGTAGGGGGTGTGGTGCTTATCGTAGTCGACTTCTTCCATAAACCCGCCGACAGCGAGAAATGGGTATTGCTCACCACCGGCATCGGCGCCGTAATCTACGGTGTCAACGGTCTGATAATAACCTCATACGCTTATTCACAGCACCGCCGCGACACCA
>CALJBF010000257.1 GCA_938027385.1 uncultured Porphyromonadaceae bacterium
GCCAAGGCTACACTGGCGCTGGCAATTGTCCTGGCTGCCAATTATGTGTCAATCAGTGCGACACCGTTCATCGTCGACGGTATCCGCGATCTGTTTGATCCGCACCGCCTCGACAACACCTTCCCGTTCATACTCAATGCGGTGCTCCTCGGCATTTTCACCATCATAGTGCTTGTGTTCCGCAAGTCATTCGTCTTCCGTATCGACCGTTCCTACTATTGAGAGGCTGTTTAACATTTATTTTTTAACAGCCTCTAAGAGAGTGTTGAATTCAAACAGTCCTCTAAAAGAATCAGCCCGATTATGAATCACACAATCCATACCCTGTTGGCAGTGCTGGCTTTGCCGGCCGCGTTGCAAGGGGTTTGCCAGAATCATCCTGACGCCATGCCTGAATATGAGGTGACCATCCTGAACCCCTCGGCTGCCGGCAGTGACTCTGCAAGAATCAATGTCTACGACATATTCCTTGAGAATGCCCCGAAAGCCTATCATATTCCGGGCGCGCCGCGGTTCGCCATTAAAGGGAATGACGATAAATTCTATCTCGGCATCGGCGGTACTGCCAAGACCACAGTCTCGTATGACTGGGGTGACCCGATTGACAATGCCTATAATTTCACCACGTCGTCCATCCCCATGCAGACACGCAAGGGCGACGGCGGACTGTTGCAGTTCTCGGCAGCCACAAGCGGGCTGTTCGTGAATATGGTGGCTCTCCCGGGCACGTCGAACCAGATCGGCGTCTATTTCAATTTCAACCTGACCGGCAACGGAAATAATTACGGCTTTAATCTTTATTACGCATACGTCAAGTATTTCGGTTTTACCGTGGGTTATGATTTCAGTCTTTTCTCTGACATGGCGGCCGCCCCGCCCAGCATCGACAATGAGGGCCCTAACGCACTTACGGCAATTCCGAACGGCGTGGTGGATTACCGCCACAGTTTCGGACCGCACTGGATCATCGGGATTGGCGCCGAGCTCCCGATGGCATCGGCCACGACGGGCGATGATACCTATCTCGTGAGCCAGCGTGTGCCAGATGTGCCCGCCTACGTGCAGTATTCGTGGGGAAAAGGCAAAAGCTGGATACGTCTGTCAGGTATAGTGCGCAATATGCTTTACCGCGATGTCATTGCCGGCCGGAACCGCGACTGTGTGGGCTGGGGCGTGAAAATGAGCGGTAGCGCGTCACTGTGTCCGTGGCTCACGGCTTATTACCAGGCGGCCTACGGCAAGGGAATCACCAGCTATTTCCAGGACCTGTATGAGGGAGGCCTCGACATGGTGCCCTCGGGAAACGGACGTCTGGAAAGCGTGAAAGCCTGGGGCGGCTACCTTGGATTGCAGTACAACATCACCCCCAGGGTGTATGCCACCGCCACATACAGCCATCTGCGCAATTATGCCGGGAAATACTCCGGCGGCAACACGCCGTGGGGCGAACAATACCGTTATGCGCAGTATGCGCTTGCAAACGTGATATGGAACATCACCCCGCAGATCTCAACCGGTCTGGAATATATCTATGGGCGCCGTGTCGACATGGACGGCGTGGCACGCCACGACAACCGCATACAGACAATGCTGCAGGTAACGTTCTGAGCTTGCAAAAGAAACCCTCCCACGAAAAGAAACCCTCCCACGATTGTCGACGGGTATCCGGCCGCGTGTACGCCACGCGGGGCGGATGCCCGTCGTTTCATTTGCCGATATTGGCCACGAGGCTTTCGAGTTCGTCGCGGTTGCCGAGCGCCTTGTTGCGCACTTTCGTGCGGTAATTGTAGATTGTGGTCACCGAATAGCGCAGGAACTTGGCGATTTTCGTGGAGTCGGTGATGCCGAGCCTGATCAGGGCGTATATGCGCAGCTCGGTGTTGAGCGTTCCGGGCGAGCGCGGCACGGTGCGCCCCGAAGGTTCGAGCAGGGCGTTGAAATCTTCGATGAATGTGGGGAAGAGCTTGAGGAATGTCTGGTCGAAACCGTTGTAGAACGACTGCAGCATGTCGTCGATCACGGCGTCTGAGTCGAGTGTCTTGCCCACCTTCTCTATGTTGCCGGTGGCCAGCAGTTTCCTGAGCAGCTTGCGGTAGGCCGAGAGGGCGTCGATGTTCTGCAGGGTCTGGTCCATGTAGCGGCCTATGTATTCTGTCTTCAGCGACGAATGTTCGGCGATGGCGGCGTTGGCCTCATGGAGCTGTTCGTTGATCTGATGGAGTTTTTCGTTGAGCTGGCGCAGTTCGTCGTTGGCACGGTTGGCGCTGGCGGTGGCGCGGCGCGCCCGGCGCATGTTCTTGTATAGCGACACGGCACCCGCCACCAGGAATACAAACAGCACTATGATGGCCCACAGGGCGATTTTGAGTCGTTTCTGCTGGTTGCTTATCTCGGAAAGATACACCTGGTTCACCAGCGGGAACACCTCGTTGATCTCGATGATGCGCTGGCGCGAGCTGCTTGACGTGGCGTCGTCGATGCATACCTGCATCAACCGGTGGGCGCGCTCTATGTCGCCCTCTGAATAGAGCAGCATGGCAAGCTTGCGCAGCGACACATATTCGCGCACGCCCGACTTTATGTCGCCGATCGACGATATGAGCAGGTAGCGTTTCTCGTTCTGGCGGTCCTTGAGCTGGCGATATGATTCAGATAGCGTGTAGGCGAATACGGCCTGCTCATGTTCCGATAGGTTGTGGTCACGGATGTAGCCCTGCATGGTCTCCACGCCCTTCTGACATTCGCCACGCGAGTTGAACCTGTCGCCCACAATCAGGGCGTATGCCCACCCCTCGGGGTCGTTGACGGTGAGCAGCGAATCGCGGTAGGCCCCGGTCAGCCGCAGGTAACGGGCACGGTCGTCGGGCCTTATGGCATAGTCGGCCAGGTTGCCGTAGAGCAGGCGTTTAACGTGATAGAAATAGGGCACGAGATAGGCGGGGAGGTCGGCCGAGCGTATGCCGTCGAGAATCTCCACCGCCTCGGTATAGCTGCCGGTCATGCTGAGGATGTTGGCGGTGTTGAGCCGCGCATGCACGAGCTTTTCGGCCGAGCCGATTTTGCGGGCCAGCGCCTCGCGCCGCGCCGCCATCACCAGCGCCGAGTCGGCCTGAAACGAGCGGTAGCTGTCAAACAGGTGCCCTAAGGCCTCGAAACGCTCGTCATCGTCGGCGGCAAGCATCACGCGGTTCCTGAGTTGTTGAATCACCGAGTCCTGCGTGGCTATGTAGGCGTCGCGGTGCAGCAGCGCCTCGTCGAGCACCCGCATCAGAGAGTCGACGTTCTGCGCCCCGGCGCCGCACACCGCCGCGATTACGGCCAGCACGGCCGCCACCAACCGCGGCACCCATGGGTGCCGGTGCCCGGCCGCGGGCCGGGCACCGTTGCACACTGTGCATATAT
>CALJBF010000258.1 GCA_938027385.1 uncultured Porphyromonadaceae bacterium
CATTTTTATGTGACCGGGCAACCCTTAGATTTCATGATAGACAAGTGAATTATTTCCGAGTTTTGTGGCAGTCGTGTAAATTACGGTTTGCTGTATTCTGTTTGTGGCAGGCGCGGGAATTGTCGGCCAGAGGGCAGCCGCTGCAGTTGCAGCAGTCGGCGTTGCGGCTGCGGCTCCAGTCGCGCATGGCCAGGGCCTTGCGCACAAGCACCACGGCCACCACGATTAGTATGATAACGATGGCCGACCACTGTAATATGTCGTTCAGTGTCATGAGGGGGTCTGGGTTGGGGTGGAAGCCTGTTTAACGGTGCCCTTGAATTTCTTTTTGAGCTGGGTGTTGAGCTTGGCGGGGGTGAGGTCGGCGGGGAATTCGTCGAAACTGAGGCGCAGGGTGCATCCCTGGCGGAATTCCGAACATCCGTAGGCTGTATTCCCTTTGAGCAGATGTCCCTTGCCGCAGACGGGGCACACAATCTGATCGAGCGATTTCACCGGTGGCTGACGTTTTGCCTTCGGTCTGGCAGGCTTGTCAGCGGCGGCTGACTGCGCCGGAGCGCTGTCGGCAGTAGGGCCGCCGATATTCTGGCCGGCATCGATGCGGCGGTTCGAGTTGTCGGCCAGTACGCTGAGCACTATGGTGCGTATCTGCTCCTTGAGTTCGTCGATGAACTCGGCCGGTGAATACTGGCCGCGCTCTATCTGCCGGAGTTTGTTCTCCCAGATGCCGGTGAGTTTGGCACTTTTCAGTATCTCGACGTTTATGGTGTCGATGAGGTCGATTCCTGCCTGGGTAGGGATGATGTTCTTGCGCTGGCGTTCGATGTATTTGCGGCGGAACAGGGTCTCGATGATGGCGGCGCGTGTCGAGGGGCGCCCGATGCCGTTCTCTTTCATGGCCTCGCGGAGTGCCTCGTCGTCGACAGTCTTTCCGGCCGACTCCATGGCGCGCAGCAGTGTGCCCTCGGTGTAGGGTTTCGGGGGCTGGGTGGTCTTTTTCTGGAGCGCGGGTGTGTGCGGACCCTGTTCGCCGACGGTGAAGGGGGGGAGTATCCTGTCGCCGCTGTCGGCGCCTTTGTCGCCATCGGTGTCGGCCTGCTGTTTCTGGTTCTTGTAGACGTCGCGCCAGCCCGGCGAGGTAATGACCTTGCCCGTGGTGCGGAACTCGCAGTCGCCGGCACGCCCGGTGACGGTGGTGGTCATGAACTGGCAGTCGGGGTAGAATGCCGCGATGAATCTGAGCGCTATCAGGTGGTAGAGCTGACGTTCGTTGCCCACGAGTGCCGCCGGCGATTGCCCGGTGGGGATGATGGCGTGGTGGTCGGTGACTTTGGCATTGTCAAAAACTTTCTTGCTTTTGGGTATTTTCCCGCCCGAGAGCACCGCGGCGGTCAGAGCCGCGTAGGGTGTCATCTGACCGAGAATCACGGGGATTTTCGGATAGATGTCTTCCGAGAGGTATGTAGTGTCGACTCGCGGATAGGTCGTCACCTTCTTCTCGTACAGGCTCTGAATCAGTTTCAGCGATTCGTCGGCCGACCATCCCCAGCGTTTGTTGCATTCGACCTGCAGCGAGGTGAGGTCGAAGAGCCTTTCCGGAGCCTCGCGCCCTTTCTTTTCGGTGACGTCGGTGACGGTGAACGGGAGCTCGCGGATGGCGTCGAGCAGCCCCGCGGCCTGTTCCTCTGACTTGAAACGCCCCGATGTGGCGTTGAATACCGTGTCGCGGTAGGTGGTCTTCAGCTCCCAGAAATCCTCGGGCTTGAAGTCGGTGATCTCCTTGTGGCGCTGCACTACCAGGGCGAGCGTGGGGGTCTGCACACGCCCGATCGAGAGTACGTTGCGGTTGCCTGTGGCGCTGTTCTGTCCGTATTTCAGCGAGAACAGCCTGGTGGCGTTCATGCCGAGAATCCAGTCGCCCACGGCGCGCGAGAGTCCGGCGTAATAGAGGTTGTCGAATTTGTCGGCCGTCTCAAGATGGCCGAACCCCTCGCGTATCGCCTCGTCGGTGAGCGATGAAATCCACAGGCGCTTTACCGGGCATTTTATGCCGGCTTTCTGCATCACCCAGCGCTGTATCAGTTCGCCCTCCTGCCCGGCATCGCCGCAGTTTATGACCTCGTCGGCCTGCTTTATCAGGTTCTCGATTACCTGAAACTGATGCTCTATGCTGCGGTCGGCAATCAGCTTTATGCCGAATTTCGGCGGTAGCATGGGCAATGACCCCAGCGACCACCGTTTCCAGAGCGGGGAGTAGTCGTGGGGTTCCTTGAGGGTGCAGAGGTGTCCGAAAGTCCAGGTCACGCAATAACCGCCCCCTTCATAGTAACCGTCGCGTTTTACGGTTGCCTGAAGGATGGCGGCGATGTCGCGTGCCACACTGGGTTTCTCAGTTACGCAAACAATCATATCGTTTGCGCCGCATGGGCGCGAGTGGCAGGGGATTCAAATATGGGTTACTGACGTGCCGGCGAGGTGATGTCGCCTTTGGTGGTGTGGAACGTCATTGTGGCGGTCTTGGGGAGAGTGCCCTTGAAGGGGAAGTCGATCTCGACGACTGCGGCGCCGGTATCCTCGAGGATGAACGAGCGCTCGAACTCTACGTTGGCGCCGTCGATGTCGGTGGCCTTGATGAGTTTTGTGCCGACGTTGAGGTCAACGCCGTCGATCTGGTGTGCCGAGCCGGGGATGCCCATGATGACGGTGGAGATGCGGATGCCGTCGGCGGTGGGTGTCACCTTGTCGGGGATGATGTTGAGTTCGGCGCCAAGCTGGTTTACCTGTGCCTGTGCGGCCTGGGGCATGAAGGTTGCGGCTCCGCCGAAGGCGAGAAGGATGGCGGCCAAGCGTAATGCTTTCATAATCTTTGGTTATCTACTGAATGGTTTGTCGAGACATGAGGGTGCGGCGTATCCGTTTCGCCGGGCACGTCCATGCCCTCAGGGTCTCATGCGTTATTTGATAATTAGACTCGTATGGAGCGTGATGGTTTAAGCGGGATTGTCACCGGCGGTTGCGGGGGTGTCACCGGGTGCGGCAGATTCTGTTTTCGCGCGGTTCCAGAGCACGTCCATCTCGCCGAGTGTCATGTCGGCCAGGGTGCGCCCCTGGCGGCGGGCCTCCTGCTCGATGAAGTTGAACCGTGCGATGAACTTCTTGTTGGTCTTCTCAAGGGCGTTCTCGGGAATGATCCTGTAGAGCCGCGCTGCGTTGACCAGCGAGAAGAACACGTCGCCCATCTCGGCCTCCATATCTTTCACGCTGCCGTCTTTGGCGGCCTGCGAGAACTCGTCGATTTCCTCACGCACCTTGTCCCACACCTGTTCGGGGCGTTCCCAGTCGAAACCGGCGTTGGCGGCCTTTTCCTGCACGCGGTAAGCTTTGATAAGTGCGGGCAGCGCGCCGGGCACGCCTGAGAGTATGGTCTTGTTGCCGTCTTTCTCCTTCATCTTGAGCTGTTCCCAATTCTGCATCACCTGACCGGCGGTGTCGGCATGCACGTCGCCGTAGACGTGGGGGTGACGGTAGATGAGTTTGTTGGCGAGCGAGTCGGCCACGTCAACGATGTCGAATTCCTGTTTCTCCTCGCCTATGCGGGCGTAGAAAAGCACATGGAGCAGGACATCGCCGAGCTCTTTGCGGATTTCGGGGTTATCCTCGCGGATGAGTGCGTCGCAGAGTTCGAATACCTCTTCGACCGTGTTGGGGCGCAGTGACTCGTTTGTCTGCTTGGCGTCCCAGGGGCATTTGACACGCAGTGTGTCGAGTACATCGATTACCCGGCCGAGAGCCTCGATTTTCTCCTGACGGGTATGTGTTGTAAACTTGGGGTTCATTATTTGTATTCTTCGAGGCCGCCTTTGAGCCATTCTACAAACTTGTTGACGTTTTCGTCATAGTATGTCGGAGCTGTGAGCGCGCGGCCGTCGTTGTCAAGAATTATATAATAGGGTTGTGAGTTTGCCTGGAATTTGTGGCGCTGGAGGTAGCTCCATTTGTCGCCCACGGTCTCGAGGGTGACCTTGCGGCCGTTCTCCTCGACTGTGATCGGGGTGGCGAGTTCGGCCTTGTCATCGACCATGAGCTTGATGAGCACGAAATTCTCCTTGATGATGCCCTCGACCACCTGGGTATCGAACACGGCACCCTCCATCTTGCGGCAGTTCACGCAGCCGTAGCCCGAGAAGTCGATGAGCACGGGGCGGTGGTTGTCGCGGGCGTACTCCATGCCTTTGTCAAAATCGTCGAACTCCTCGAACTGGCCCCCGGTGTAGAGGCTGAAGTCCTGGGTGTAGGCAGGGGGCACGAAGGCGCTGATGCTCTTGAGCGGAGCGCCCCAGAGGCCCGGTACCATGTAGATGGCGAACGACAGCGACACGAGCGCCATGAAGAAACGGGGTATCGATACACGGTCGACCGGCGTATCGTGCGGGAAATTCAGCTTGCCGAGCAGATAGAGCCCCAGCAGGCCGAAGATGATGATCCACAGGCTCACGAACACCTCGCGGTCAAGTATGCCCCAGCCGTAGGCCAGGTCGGCAACCGAGAGGAATTTCAGCGACAGCGCAAGCTCAAGGAAACCGAGCACCACCTTCACCGAGTTGAGCCAGCCGCCCGACTTGGGCATCTCCTTGAGCCAGGTGGGGAACATGGCGAACAGCGAGAAGGGGAGGGCAAGCGCCACGGCGAATCCGGCCATGCCGATGGCGGGACCGATGAGGGTGCCCGATGTCACGGCCTCGACAAGCAGGGTGCCGATGATGGGACCCGTGCATGAGAACGACACCAGCGCCAGTGTGAACGCCATGAAGAAGATGCTCAGCAGGCCGGTGGTTGTCTCGGCCTTCGAGTCGATGGAGTTTGACCATTTCGAGGGGAGGGTGATGTCGAATCCGCCCAGGAACGAGATGCCGAACACCATCAGCAGGGCGAAGAACGCGAGGTTGAACCAGGCGTTGGTGGCCAGCTCGTTGAGTTTCGACGGGCCGAAAATCAGCGTGATGGCTATACCGAGGGTGAGGTAGATGACGATGATGCTCAGGCCGTAGATGATGGCGTCGCCCACGGCCTTGCGTTTCGATTTGCCGCGTTTCAGGAAGAAACTTACCGTCATCGGAATCATGGGCCATACGCAGGGAGTGAGCAGGGCCAGCAGGCCGCCGCCGAATCCGAGTATGAATATCATCAGCCACGACTGCCCCTGCACGTCGGTCTGTTCGGCCTGTTCGGCATCGATTTCCACGGGCGCCCACCAGTCGGTGTGCTGACCTGCGGCATTGTCAGTGGCAAGTGCGCCGGGAGCCTTGTCGGTGGTTTCGGCTGTGCTGTCGGGAGCGGCTGTGTCGGCGGCAGCGGCGCCGGTGCCGACCGTGAGGTCATAGCTTTCGCGCTGGGGCGAGATGCACGTCTGGTCGTTGCACCCCTGGAAGAACACCTTGGCCGAGATCTGGTGCGTCTTGCCGTCGGCTATGGCGAGTTTCTGGGTGAACGACACATCGGTATCCCACCACGAGAGTTTCAGCGAGAAAATCGGGTCGAATTTCTCGATGGGTTCGCGCGAGGGAGTTAGCTGTCCGTCAGCCTTTACCCCGTCCGGCAGATTGAACGTGATGGATGTGGCGTTTGGACCATCCTCAGGCAGCTGCAGGCCATAAAGATGCCACCCTTTGGCTATTTTGGCATCAAGGCGTACAGTGGCTGAAGTAGCCGAATTGTCGACAACCGACACTTGCCATGTGATAGGACTCAACTGCTGGGCCTGAAGGGCGCAGATACCGAATACGAGCGCTGTGAGCAGACTGAATATTTTCCGCATCGTCAGATAGGTTGATGATGAAAGGCCTGGGCCTCTTCTTATTTCTTGGGCACTTTAACCGTGAAAGTCTGGGTCTTCGGGGGGAGGCAGGTCTCGTCGTTGCATCCCATGAAACTTACCGAGCCTTTGATGACGGCCTTCGCCGGGTCGGTGACCTTGAAAGGCTGGGTGAACAGCACACGTCCCTCCCAGAAAGGCACTTTGGCCTCGAACATCGGGTCGAGTTTCACAATGGGTTTCTCGACGGCCTTAGGCGTGCCGATGAGTTTCACCCCCTCGCTGCCGGCAAAGCTGAACGAAGTGGCTTTCGGACCGCCATCGGGCATTTCCGTGCCGTAGAGATGCCAGCCGTCGGCAATGACGGCGCGCAGGTTCACCACTCCTTCGGTGGATGATTTCATCTTCACGCTGATGCGCCAGTTTATGGCGTCGGGGGTCTGAGCCTGCATGGCGGCAAAGCCGAGAATCATCCCGAATATAATGGTCAGGAACTTTTTCATACGGTTTATTCTAATTGATTTATTAGTATTCAGAAAATGTGGAGATTACGGAGTAATATCTCCAGTAAAATGGCGACGGGCAGAATGTCCGTCTGTAAAATGGGGCAGAGCAACCGCCGACGTGTCAAAATGTAGGGACATCGCTCTGCGATGTATGGGCGAAAATCCGAGAACGCTCTCCGATTCCGGTTTCAACATGCCGAAGGCATGTCCCTACAA
>CALJBF010000259.1 GCA_938027385.1 uncultured Porphyromonadaceae bacterium
CTGTCAGCGCCGACGACATACGCCGCCTGCACGCCCGTGCTTTCCTGGGCACGCCCCCTACCATTTATCTTGCCGGACAGATTACTGACGAACTGCTCGGACTTGTGGAGAACTGTTTCGGACAGACAGATTATACTGCCGGAAACGGAATATCCCACCGCGTGATTGCACCCGAATACAATCCCGCCGGCGACCGGAGCCTGCGCCTGATGCCCGACTCGATGCAGACAGCCATCCGCATCGCCATCCCCAGCCTGCCGCGTACCGCTCCCGACTACGAAAACATGCGTCTGGCCACCATAGCGCTCGGCGGATATTTCGGGTCGCGCCTTATGGCCAACATTCGAGAGGACAAGGGGTACACTTACGGAATCTCGGCCTTCCCCACTCCGCGGCTCGAAGGCACATTCATAAACATCGAGTGCCAGACCGACAACAGCCATGTTAACGATGTGCTGCGCGAGACCGAGACCGAAATCTCCCGCCTCGCCGACACACTGATGCCCGACGAGGAGATTACAGGCATACGGCGCCTGCTGCTGTCATCGCTTGCGTCGGTGCTCGACTCCCCTTTCTCGATGCTCGACTTCCACATCAATCTCGATGCCCTGGGCGTGACCGGTGACAGCTACACCCGTCAGGTCGAGGCCGCCACCGCCATGACACCCGCCATTATCCGCGAGGCCACGGTGAAATACCTTGTGGATGCGCCGCGCCTGACAGCACTGGCCGGAGCACCGAAAGACTGACCTTCCCTATCCGACAGCACACCAACCATATATCAGAAAAGCAATATGTCATCAACAATAGAGCAGTTCAACGAGGCCACCGGCAGATGCCGCCGGTTATTCGAGGCCAAACTCAAGGATTACGGCGCGTCATGGCGCCTTATGCGCCCCTCGGCCGTGACAGACCAGATTCTCATCAAGGCCGACCGCATCCGCACCCTCGAGAACGGGGCCACGGCCCGCGTAACCGACGAGAACATCACCGACGGGTTCATAGCCATTGTAAACTACGGCATCGTGGCGCTGATACAGTGCCGCCTGGGATTCGCCTCGACAAAAGACATTTCGCCGGGAGAGGCGCTGCGCCTCTATGACGAGGAGATTGACTCCACCCGGCGCCTGATGATTGACAAGAACCACGACTATGACGAGGCCTGGCGCAAGATGCGTGTCAGCTCGTTCACCGACCTGATACTGATGAAGATAATGCGCACCAAAGAGATCGAGGACCACAACGGCGTGGCCAAAGTCTCTGAGGGTGTCGAGGCAAATTACCGCGACATGATCAACTATGCAGTCTTCGCACTCATCAAACTCGGCGAATAACACCGCCGCAGAACGGCGCCTTAGCACCCGCGTGGCCGTGTGGATACTGCGCGTGGCCGTGGGCGGACTGTTCGTAATGTCGGGGCTGGTGAAGGCCATCGACCCGTGGGGATACGTCTTCAAGCTCGAAGATTATCTCGCGGCGTTCGGCATGGCCATACCGCGCTCGATAGTGCTTACCGGCGCGGTGCTGGTGTGCCTGTACGAGTTCATCTTCGGGCTGGTGCTTGCCACCGGATGCTGCCGTCGTGTAGCTCCCTGGGCGCTCACCGTCATGCAGGCTGTCATGCTCCCGCTCACCGCATATATCGCCATAGCAAATCCGGTGAGCGACTGTGGTTGTTTCGGCGACTTCTGGGTAATCTCGAACACGGCCACGTTCGTGAAGAATATATTCATTACCGCCGCGCTGGTGTTCCTTATCGTCAAAGGCCCCGCAGTGGGCAAGCCCGTGTTCAGAGCCCCGATACAGTGGCTCGTGGAGGTCATCGCAGCCCTTTACCTTATTGGCGTGAGCCTTGTGGGCTACAACATGCAGCCGATGGTCGATTTCAGGCCGTTCGCCCCCGGGAAAGAGCTTGTAAAGACCGACGACGAGGCCGACGACATAAAGTTCATTTACGAGAAAGACGGACACCGCGAGACATTCGACGCCTACAGCCTGCCGGGCGACGACTGGACGTATGTAGACCGCATCGAACCTGCCGCTGCCTCCGCCAGCCATTCGCTGCACATACTTGACGATGACGGCGATGACATAACCGCCGACGTGCTCCCCGCTGAAGGCAAGCTGCTGATATGCGTGATTCCGGAACCCGGGAGAGCCGACATTTCCTACACCTATTTCCTGAACGAACTGCATGCCGCCGCCGACAGCAGCGGCATCGCCATGATGGCGTTGCTCGGCACAGGCCGCAAAGGTATAGAGCGGTGGAAGGATGTCTCAATGGCCTCCTACCCATGCTATTCGGCTGAAGACACCGAACTCAAGGAACTCGCCCGCGGCATAATGTCGCTCGTTCTGGTAAATGACGGGCGTGTCGTTGCAAAAGCCACGCTCAGCTCGCTCGTCGGCGACGGTTCGGAAGAAGACCCCATGGCAGTCACCGAACGGCTCGCGAACGACGACAGCCGCGGCTTTTTCTTCAGGGCCACGGGTATCGTTGCCGGCATTCTCGTGCTGATCTATCTTTTCCAGGGACTTCTGCTGGCGGCGCGTGACATAGTGCGCCGCAAATGGCGCGTGCGCCACCGCACAGCCACCGCAAAAAACGAGTCATGACATGCTTAAGAGCATGAAATTTTAGTTAACGCCCGAAAAATCGCTTGAAAGACGCGATTTTTCGGGCGTTATTTTGGCATAATTTATTGATTTTGTATATTTGCACACAAGATTTACCCAATAGGAACCGCGGCCACGCCGGGTTTCCGACCATGAAGAAACAACCAAACACAATAAATTATCATGGCAGATAATAAAAAAGAGAAGCTGTTTGCCCAATTCCCGTCCATCGACTACGACACATGGCGGGCTAAGGTCGACGCTGACCTCAAAGGCGTGCCTTTCGAGAAAAAACTCGTATGGCGCACAAACGAAGGATTCAATGTTCAGCCGATGTACATGCGCAAGGACATCGAGGACTTCAAGACCCTGAACTCGCTCCCCGGCGAATACCCCTACATCCGCGGCACACGCGACAACAACCACTGGCTTACCCGCCAGGAGATTCTCGATACCGATCCCGCCGAGGCCAACGCCAAGGCCCGCGAAGTGCTCGAAAAAGGGGTGAACTCGCTCGGTTTCACCGTCAAGGAACCCACTAAAGAGACCGTGGCCACCCTGCTTGACGGTATCGACCTCGCCGCTGTGGAAGTAAACTTCACCGGATGCCCCAAATGCGCCCTCGACCTGGCCAAAGCGCTCGTTGAGGTGCTGAAGGAGAAAGGCGCAGAGAAGACATTCCGCGGCTCTATCGACTACAATCCGCTCAAGCCCGCGTTCCGTCACGGCAAGGAGATCAATCCCGCCGCCATCGCCGAGACCGCAAAGGCCCTTATCGATACAGTAAAGGATGTGCCTGCCCTCAAGGTACTCTCGGTTGATGCCGACGCGTTCAACAACGCCGGCGCATATATATTCCAGGAACTCGGCTACGCCCTGGCTTGGGGTGCACAGTGGATGACACTGCTCACCGAGGCCGGTGTCAGCGCCGACGAGGTAGCGGCCCGCATCAAGTTCAACATGGGCGTGTCGTCGAACTACTTCATGGAGCTGGCCAAATTCCGTGCCGCACGCATGATTTGGGCCCAGATCGCACGCCAGTACGGCGCCGCTGACAACGCATGCAAGATGGCCTGCCACGCCACGACCTCGCGATTCAATCAGACCCTCTACGATGCCCACGTGAACCTTCTGCGCTCGCAGACCGAGGCAATGTCGGCCGCGCTGGCCGGTGTCGACTCTATCACAGTCACACCGTTCGACCTCCCCTACAAGCGTCCCGATGAATTCTCAGAGCGCATCGCCCGCAACCAGCAGTTCCTGCTCAAGGAGGAGAGCCACCTCGACAAGGTTGCCGACCCCGCCGGCGGTTCATATTATGTGGAGACACTGACAGTGTCGCTGGCCCAGGAGGCCTGGAAACTCTTCCTCGACATCGACGATAAGGGCGGTTTCTTCGCTTGCGTCAACTCTGGCGAGGTACAGAAAGCCGTGAACGCATCGTGCGCCAAGCGCCACGACGACATGGCACGCCGCAAAGAGATTCTGCTCGGCACAAACCAGTTCCCCAACTTCAACGAGATGGCCGCCGAAAAGATCGAGGCAGGCTCGTCGGCAGCCGCCGAAGTGGCTGACGCAAAAGAGGGTGAAAACTGTGGTTGTGGCGGCTCATGCGCGGCCAACCCCGACCACGCCCTGGCCACCGCCCGCATGGGTTCTGACTTCGAGCTGCTGCGCCTGCAGACCGAGCGCGCCGCCAACCGCCCGAAAGCGTTCATGCTCACCATCGGCAACCTGGCAATGCGCCTGGCACGCGCCCAGTTCTCGGCCAACTTCTTCGGATGTGCCGGTTACGAGATTATTGACAACATCGGTTTCAACACTGTTGCCGAGGGTATCCAGGCCGCAATGGACAAAGGCGCCGAGATTGTGGTTCTCTGCTCGTCAGACGACGAATATGCCGAACTGGCCCCCGAGGCGTTCCGTCTGCTTGACGGTCGCGCCGAGTTCGTGGTTGCCGGCGCCCCCGCCTGCACCGACGACCTCAAGGCACTTGGCATCAACAACTTCATCCATGTCAAGAGCAACGTGCTCGAGACCCTGCGCGGGTTCAACGAGCGTCTTCTCAAATAACTAACCATTCTTTGCGACAACAGATATGAAACCTGAATTTAAAAGCCTGAATATCATCGCCGACGCTTTTGGCCAGGCCAAGGCTCCGGCAACTGCCGGCGAGGAATGGATGACCCCCGAACTCATCCCCGTAAAACCGGTATATACCCGCGCCGACCTCGAGGGCATGGAGCACCTCGACTATGTGGCCGGTCTGCCCCCCTTCCTGCGCGGCCCGTACAGCGGCATGTACGCCATCCGCCCCTGGACAATCCGCCAGTACGCCGGATTCTCTACTGCCGCCGAGTCGAACGCCTTCTACCGCCGCAACCTCGCGTCGGGCCAGAAGGGTCTTTCGGTAGCCTTCGACCTTGCCACGCACCGCGGCTATGACGCCGACCATCAGCGCGTAGTCGGCGACGTCGGCAAAGCCGGCGTGTCGATCTGCTCGATTGAAGACATGAAAGTGCTCTTCGACGGCATACCCCTGAACAAGATGTCGGTATCGATGACCATGAACGGCGCTGTGCTCCCCGTACTCGCCTTCTACATTAACGCCGGTCTCGAACAGGGCGCGAAACTCGAGGAGATGGCAGGTACCATCCAGAACGACATCCTCAAGGAGTTCATGGTGCGCAATACCTACATCTACCCGCCCGAGTTCTCGATGCGTATCATCGCCGACATCTTCGAGTACACCTCGCAGAACATGCCCAAATTCAACTCAATCTCGATTTCGGGCTACCACATGCAGGAAGCCGGCGCCACCTGCGACATCGAGCTGGCCTACACTCTGGCCGATGGTCTCGAGTACCTGCGCGCGGGTGTGAACGCCGGGATGGACATAGACGCATTCGCGCCGCGTCTGAGTTTCTTCTGGGCCATAGGCATGAACTTCTTCATGGAGATCGCCAAGATGCGTGCCGCCCGCATGCTCTGGGCCAAGATCGTGAGCCAGTTCAACCCCAAGAACCCCAAATCGCTGGCACTGCGCACACACTCGCAGACATCGGGCTGGTCGCTTACCGAGCAGGATCCCTTCAACAACGTCGGCCGTACCTGCATCGAGGCCATGGGCGCCGCTCTGGGCCACACCCAGTCGCTGCACACCAACGCCCTCGACGAGGCCATCGCGCTGCCCACCGACTTCTCGGCCCGCATCGCCCGTAACACGCAGATCTACATCCAGAACGAGACATACATCACCAAGGAGATCGACCCCTGGGCAGGTTCGTACTATGTTGAGTCGCTGACCAACGAGATAGCACACCGCGCCTGGGAGCACATCCAGGAGATCGAGAAACTCGGCGGCATGGCCAAGGCCATCGAGACCGGTCTGCCCAAACTGCGTATCGAAGAGGCTGCCGCCCGCACACAGGCCCGCATCGACTCCGGACGCCAGACCATCGTCGGCATCAACAAATACCGTCTCGACCACGAGGATCCCATCGACATCCTCGAGATCGACAACACCGAGGTACGCAACTCACAGATCGAACGCCTCAACGACCTCAAGGCACACCGCGACGAAGAGGCAGTGAAGAAAGCGCTTGCCGACATCACCGAGTGCGTGCGCACCAAGAAAGGCAACCTGCTCGACCTCGCTGTCAAGGCCGCCGGCCTGCGCGCCACCCTCGGCGAGATTTCAGACGCCTGCGAGGAAGTCGTGGGCCGTTACAAAGCTGTAATCAGAACAATTTCAGGCGTGTACTCAAACGAAACCAAGAACGATCCCGACTTCATCCGCGCCCAGCAGATGGTCGAGGAATTTGCCCGTCGCGAGGGCCGTCAGCCCCGTATCATGATCGCCAAGATGGGTCAGGACGGTCACGACCGCGGCGCCAAGGTAGTCGCCACCGGCTATGCCGACTGCGGCTTTGACGTAGACATGGGCCCGCTGTTCCAGACCCCTGCCGAGGCCGCCCGCCAGGCTGTGGAGAACGACGTGCATATTCTCGGCGTGTCATCGCTGGCCGCCGGTCACAAGACCCTCATCCCCCAGGTGATCGAAGAGCTCAAGAAACTCGGCCGCGAGGACATCATGGTTACCGCCGGCGGTGTCATCCCCGCCCAGGACTATGACTTTCTCTATCGCGCAGGTGTAGCCGCCATCTTCGGCCCCGGCACCCGCATCCCTGCATCGGCAATCCGCATGCTCGAGATTCTTAACGGCGAAGAGAAATAAGCTCATTCCACCCAATCCGTATTATCCGGGGCGGTGCATCGTTTTCACGATGCACCGCCCCGTTCTAAATTCAAAAACACCTTTTTTTATACCAAAATGACGGAAATGTGACATATCAGCCGTTACAATTGGCTGATATGTCTATAATATTGACTATCTTTGTCATAGTCCATCTTTAATTTTAAATATTATATCAATGAAAAGAATCTGTACAATTGTCATGGGATTCGCGGCTGTGGCGGCATACGCCGGCACACCGATTAACCCGCTGGCGTTAAAAGCTGCCGCCAGTCCCGGCGTGACCATCTACGAGGATTTCGAAGGGAAAGCCTCGGCAACCGACAATGTCAACTGGCTACCAGACGGCTGGACACGCGAATCGAAAGGCGCTGTAAACGCCGCTACCAACCCGGAAGCCACCTGGCAGATAACAGGCGCCCTGACATACGCACCGTTCCCCAACGGTTCATATTTTGCAAAAGTGATGTATCCCATGGGGAATGTCGTCGAACAGGACGAATGGCTCGTGTCTCCCGAGTTCACTGTACCGGCCGGCGCTGAACTGTCGTTCTGCGAGGAACACAACGCACCATATCTGTTCATCATAGACAGCGAACATGTGAACTTCAACGAAGGAACATGGATCTCGCAGGAGATTTCGGCCACACTGCAGCTTTACTATAGCGTTGACGGGGGCGAATGGCAGAAGATATGGGATGCCGCCGACCAGTATATCGGCATGTCATACCTCGAGATGTACGACGTCGTCTCTGACAGGCTTAATCCGCGCTCATTCTCTCTGGCAGATTACGCCGGAAAGAATATGAAGATAGCCTTCAGATATGTGGGCAAAGACGGCGATATCGTCGCCATCGACGATGTGCGTGTAGGCATGCCTGCACCCAGTGCCAAATACACGCTGCCCGTCTCGACCCTCTACACCGGTTTCGCATACGAAAGCAACTGGACTATGCCCAACGATATTCTGGCGGTATATCCTGCATTCGAGGACCTCTGTCTTGAGGTAGCGAATCCCGGCGACGGCACCACTTATACCTGGAGCTACATCCAGCCCGGCACATCCACACAGATTGAGACCAAAACCGGAACCTCGTTCGCCGAACTCTATACACCCAACTTCGAATCAGAGGCTACCTCGATCAAGAGCCTCTATAACTTCCCCCTGCTCAGAGCCGAGTCTCAGGGCGTGACATCAACCTACACGCCCGAGATATCGGCATTCCAGGTCGGTGGCCAGCCTATGATACGCCAGGGCGAGAACAGCATCCGCCTCGGACTGCTCCCGTTCAATGTAGACCAGGCCGACATGGACATCTACACCGTCGAGCCTTACGATTTCGGAGAACCCTCAATCCCCATCTTCGGCTACAACAACCGCGCTAACGAGTGGTGGACGAACCACTATTTCAACGGTGAGGCAGGTCCTGACCAGTCATGCCGCATCGTCTCGTTGCTCAACTACATCTTCCCTACAGAGAAACCTCTGGTAGTGGACAGCGCATGGCTGCTTGCAAAAGGCAAGATCGGTGCAGATGCCCTCTTCATGGCCGAAATCGTAAAACTCAACGAGGATTTCATAGAAGATGAGGTCATTGCCACAGGTACAATCAAGGGGTCTGACATGACATTCTCAGAGGGTGGCATGCAGGATTACTACAATATCCATTTCGAGTTTGATACTCCGGCGGTCATCTCGACAGCAGGGGCTCCGGCCTATATCATCCGCATAACAGGGTTCAACAGCGACAAGGTGGAATATTTCGCACCTGAGATGCAGACTGTTCCCGACGATTCGGGACTATGCCTCGGTTTCATTCAGGCCGAGATCACGGGCCCGGGCCAGTCAGGCATCAGCAACTTCCCGGTGGCTAACTTCACGAACGAAGACGGCCAGGAGATGTGGTGTGCCTTCGCCATCAATCTGGGAGGCACTTACGCATACCTCGAACGCGGCGCGATAACCGACGTGCTGCCCGAGATTACCGACGCCGTGCGCACAGTGGAAATCCCCCTCATAAGCTACTACGACGGCTCTGAGATTACCGTCGATGTACGCAAAGGATTCGACGCACAGGTTACAGGCCGTTTCAACAACGCCAAACTGACCATCACTGCAGTCGACGGCGCTTCTGACGGTGAATTCGACGCCACCCTCAACGCCCACGGCGTAGAGTTGAAGGTTCCCTTCAAGGTTTCGGGCATCGCCGCTATCGACGAAGTCGCATCTGACACCACCTACGAGGTAACAGGCATATATACCGTCGACGGTCGCATGCTCCCGACCGTATCGGTTGCATCGCTCCCCGCAGGCATCTATGTGGTGCGCTATGCCGACGGCAAAGCCGCCAAGATCATCCGCTGATCTCCCCACAACCCACATAAGTAACATAAGTCACATAAGTAACATACGTTACATAAGTCACATAAGTTACATCCCCCATTAGCACACAGCGGCGGGTCCCTTTCAGGGAACCCGCCGCTGTTGTGTTTAAATGAAACGGCTTTCATATCGCCTTCTCAAGTCTCAGCAGAAATTCTTTAACCGGCAGGCCACCGCCGTAGCCCGTCAGCGTGCCGTCACTACCTATCACCCGGTGACATGGCGCGAAGATGGATATGGAATTGGCGCCATGGGCGTTGGCCACGGCACGCACGGCCTTTGGCATGCCTATATGCCAGGCAAGCTCGCCGTATGACACAGTTTGGCCGAACGGGATGGTGAGGAGGGCATCCCATACCGTTTTCTGGAACTCGGTGCCGGCAAACAGCAGCGGCACATCGAATTCCCGCCGTTTCCCGGCAAAGTATTCGTCAAGTTGGGCGATGGCCATCTCTATCACTGCCGATAGTCCTTCTGAAAACATGGCATGGAGAACCCGGCACAGCCTGTGATTCACATGCCCGCGATATTTTTCACTCTGCCAGTCGGAAAGACACAGCCTGTCGCCGAACGAACCAAGCAAAAGCCTTCCGCATGGCGTCGCATATTCCCTCGTTATTATCCGGTTCATTTCCTCCATAACCGTTAGTTTTGAATCTACGGATGTAAAGTTACAAGTTAATTCTGTAAATAAAAATATCTGTCAACGTCCCGGAGGGATGCCGACAGATATTCTTGAAAATTTTCAAATCAGACCGCGCTAATGTCGGTCTTTTCTCGGTGTGTCAGTCTTTCTTTGTGAGGGGTGTCTTGTCGAGGGGCGGGAGGATGCCGTCGCGGCGCAGAAGGGCGTCGATGGTGGGATCCTGGCCGCGGAAACGGCGGTACAGCTCATCAGGAGCCTCCGAGCCGCCGCGCTCAAGCACATTGTGGCGGAAAGCGGCAGCTGTCTCGGGATTGAAGATGCCCTCTTCCTTGAACTTGGCGAAAGCGTCGGCGTCGAGCACCTCGGCCCACTTGTAGGAGTAATACCCTGCGGCATACCCGCCGGCGAAGATATGGCTGAACTGGGGTGAGGTCATCGTGCCATCGACCGGAGCGAAGATAGCCACGTCGGCTGTGGCGGCACGCTCGAAGGCGGCGGGGTCGGCCACGGCGGCAGAGTCGGTGATTGTGTGCCATGCCATATCGTTGTAGCCGAACGCCAGCTGACGCATGCATGCGTATGCGGCCCCGAACTGCGACGATTTCACAATCTTGTCGATAAGCTCGGCGGGAATGGGCTCGCCTGTCTGGTAATGCGTGGCGAAGGTCTTGAGGAATTCAGGCTCGGTAAGATAGTTCTCGTTGAACTGCGAGGGGAGCTCGACAAAGTCACGGTAGACGTTGGTGCCCGCGGTCGACGAATACTCGCACTGCGACAGCAGACCGTGCAGAGCGTGGCCGAACTCATGGAGGAATGTCTCTACCTCGTATGGTGTGAGCAGTGACGGACGGTCGGTCGTGGGCTTGGTGAAGTTCATCACGATCGACACCTGGGGGCGCACATCCTTGCCGTCGGCATCGTGGTGCTGGGTACGGAACTCGGTCATCCAGGCGCCGGGACGTTTCGACTCACGGGGGAAGAAATCGGTGTAGATCACGCCGATGAACTTGCCGTCGGCATCGCTCACGTCAAACGCACGCACATCGGGGTGATAAGGCTCGATGGTGGTGTTGGGCGTGAATGTGAGGCCGTAGAGCTTTGTGGCCAGACCGAACACACCGTTGATCACGTTGTCAAGCTCGAAATAGGGGCGCAGAGCCTCTTCATCGTATGAATAGCGGGCGTTCTTGAGCAGATTGGCGTAATACGAGTAATCCCACGGATTGAGGGTCACCGGTTTTCCCTCCACCTCGGATGCGTATGCGGTCAGCTCGGCCATCTCGCGGTCGAGTGCCGGGCGGTAAGCGTCGCGTAGCTGGTCAAGGAGCTTGTAGACATTCTCGGGTGTGCGCGCCATGGTGCGTTTCAGCGAGTGCTCGGCGTATGTCTCGGCGCCGAGCAGATTGGCGATCTGCAGACGCAGAGAGGCGATCTTCTGCATTACCGGCAGGTTAGAGAACTCACCTTTGGTGTTGCGAGACGAGTAGAGGCGGTAAAGTTTTTCGCGCAGGTCGGGGCGCTGCGAATATTTCATGAACGCCATGTAGGTGGGCTGCGCCAGGGTGAACAGATACTCACCTTTGCGACCCTTATCGGCGGCAAGTTCGGCAGCCTCGGTGACAATCCCTTCGGGGAGGCCGGCCAGGTCATCTTTCGTCAGCCAGAACTCATAGGTGTTGAGCTCTTTGAGCACGTTCTGGCCGAAGATGGTGGTCTGCTCTGAAAGCTCCGACGACAGACGGCGGAATGTCTCGCGGTCGGCACCCTTGAGGTCTGCGCCCGAGAGGGCGAACGAGTCGTAGGTCTTCTGCAGCAGGGTCTTTTGCTCGGGCGTGAGGGTGAGCTTGTCGCGGTTGTCATATACGGCTTTCACGCGCTCCCATAGTTTCTCATTGAGGATGATAGAGGTGCCGTAGTCAGAAAGTTTCGGGGTCACGCGCATGGAAATATCCATCATCTCGGGGTCAGAGTCAGCCTCAAGAAGATTGAAGAATACATTCGTCACGCGGTCGAGATCCTGCCCGGCGCGTTCGAGGGCCACGATGGTGTTCTCGAATGTCGGAGCCTCGGGGTTAGAGGTGATGGCGTCGATGTCGGCCAGACCTTTCCTGATGCCGTTGTCGATAGCCGGCTCATAGTCTGCGTTTGTGATCTTAGAGAATGGCGGGGTGTTGTGAGTTGTCGCGAAAACACTCTCAAACACAGCGCCCGGGGTTGACGTCCCGGTCTGGGGCGCCGTCTGAGCATGTGTCATAAGCGTTGATGCGGCCGCAATGGCCATAAGATACTTTTTCATATAATGTAATTGATGTATTTCTAACGTGATGCAGAAACGTGTATTATGCAAATTTACGATTTTGTTTTGAAATCCGAGGCAAATGGGCTAACTTTGGTGTAGACAAAAGCCGTTATGACAGAAGAAATCCACAGCTACATATATGAGCTTGAGATGAAAGTGCGTGACTATGAGATTGATTCACAAGGCATAGTCAACAACGCCAACTATCTGCACTATCTTGAGCACACCCGCCACGAATTCTGCGAGCAGGCGGGCATCTCGTTCGCCGGAATGCAGAAACAGGGTATAGACCCGGTCGTGAGCCGCATCGAGATAGACTATCTGACCCCTCTGCATCTGGCCGAGAAGTTCAGGAGCTGTCTGTGGCTTGAGCGCCGCGGCCCGCGGTTCCTGTTTCATCAGGATATCTTCAACGCCGCGGGCAAACCGGTCGTAAAGGCCAAGGTTTCTGTCGTGGCGCTTGAAAACGGACGGCTGACACGCGGCGAAACTCTGGCGGAGATATTCGCCGGAGTGATTGACTGAACGGCCGACTCTTTCCACCCCCCTGCACCGATGCGCACACGAATCTACGACATACAGACCGTCGAGGTGTCAGACAGCCGCTACCCGCGCCGTCTGACACAGGCCGGCGTGACAGCGGCGCTGTATATGCGCGGCGATACCGACCTGAACCGGCGCCATGTCGTGGCCATAGTGGGAACGAGGTCGGCCACAGTCTATGCGTCAGAGGTCATTAACCGCATCGTGAAGGATCTCGCCGAGAGGCTCGACAGCCTGCTCATAGTGAGCGGACTGGCCATCGGGTGTGACTCGATGGCACACCGCGCCGCCTTAGAGGCCGGGGTACCCACCGTGGGGGTGCTCGCACATGGACTCGACACGCTCTACCCGTCGCAGAACCGCCACCTTGCCGAACGCATGATGGCCGACGGCGGCGCGCTGATAAGCCAGTATCAGGCAGGTACGCGCATGTTCCGCGGCAATTTCCTGGCCCGCAACAAGATCATCGCCGGCATAAGCGACTGTGTGATCGTGGCCGAATCGGCGGCCGACCACGGAGGCGCACTGCACACGGCCCGGTACGCCCGACGCGCCGGGCGCGAGGTGTTTGCCGTGCCGGGGCGCCTTGGCGACACCTACAGCGGGGGCTGCAACATGCTCATCGCCGAAGGAACGGCGCGCCTGACTACCGGCGCCGCCGACATCATCAGTGCCATGAGGTGGCACGGTAAAGACACCCCACTCCCCCAGCCCGGCCTGTTCGACAACGAGCCACAGGGGCCCGCGGCCACGATAGCGGCTTATCTGAGGCAGCACGGCGGCGAGCAGACCGCCGACCGCATGGCCACAGACCTGGGGATGCCCACCGGCCAATTGCTGGCGCTCCTGATAGAAATGGAGTTCGACGGGCTCTTATCGGCCCTGCCCGGGAACCGCTACCGCCTGTGCAGCGTTAGATAATAAATACGACACATCATCATGCCGCCGGACTCTCCCCGTCGGCCAACATACATATCATTCCATGGAAAAGAAAATCATAGCACCCTCAGAACTTATAATAAACCCCGACGGTTCGGTGTTTCACCTGCACCTGCGCCCCGAACAGCTCACTGACCGCATAATCCTGGTCGGCGACCCGGCACGCGTGAATATCGTGGCCGAACATTTCGACACACGCACATTCGAGGTGTCGTCGCGCGAGTTCCACACCATCGGCGGCACCTACAAGGGAAAGCCCATCATGTGCCTGTCGCACGGCATCGGCCCCGACAACATCGACATCGTGATCAACGAGCTCGACGCCCTGGCCAACATTGATTTCAACACGCGCGAGGTAAAAGGCGACCACCGGCAGCTCACAATGGTGCGCATAGGCACATCCGGAGCATTACAGCCCGAACTGATTGTAGGCACCCCGGTAATCGCCGAGAAAGCCATAGGTTTCGACGGCGTACTGAACTATTACGCCGGACGCAACGAGGTGGCCGACCTCGGTTTCGAGAAAGCGTTCTGCGACCACACCGGATGGAACCCGCTATGGGCCAAGCCCTATGTGGTGGATGCCGACGCCACGCTCGTAGACCAGATCGGCCGTGACGACATGGTGCGCGGCAACACCATCTCGGCCGTCGGTTTCTATGGCCCGCAGGGACGCGAACTGCGTCTGCCTCTGGCCAACCCCGACCTCAACAGCCGCATCGAGGAGTTCCGCTACAACGGCCGCAAGGTCACCAACTACGAGATGGAATCGGCCCCCCTGCAGGGTCTGGGACGCCTGATGGGGCACCGTGCCATGACGGTATGCTCAATTATAGCAAACCGCATGCGCCACGACGTCACACCCAACTACAAGACCGCCATCCGCGATCTCATCGCCACCGTTCTCGACCGTATCTGACACGGACGCACCATTACCAGCTGTCATCACATTCCTGCCAATGACCGATATAAATATACGAAACATGGTTTGCCGCCACTGCTGCGAGGCAGTGGAAAAGGCTGTGCGCGCGGCCGGCCTGACTCCCGAACGGGTTTCATTAGGGCGCGCCACCGTGACCGAGGATGATATTGACGCCGCCCGGCTGGCGGCACTTGACGAGGCTCTCGCGACGGAAGGGTTCGAGCGCATCGCCGACCGCGACTCGGCCCTTGCCGAACGCGCCAAACATGTGATTCTCGACCATATCAGGCACGAAGAGTGCCACTATAACCTCTCGGCCTGCCTTGAGGATCACCTCGGCGTGGATTACAGCGCCATTTCACGGGCCTTCTCGGCCACACAGGGGCGCACCGTCGAGAAATATTTCATGACCCAGCGCGTGGAGTTCGTAAAGGAACTGCTCGGTTACGGCGAGATGACCCTGGCTGAAATCGCCGACAGGGCCGGATACAGCTCGGCCGCCCATCTGGCACGTCAGTTCAAGAGCGTGACCGGCATGACCACCACCGAATATGTGAAGTCTGGCGCCCCGCGCACCCCCATATCCGAGATATAGGCGCGTG
>CALJBF010000260.1 GCA_938027385.1 uncultured Porphyromonadaceae bacterium
GCAGATACGCGACGACATTCTTGCCATCCAGCAGGATCTGCAGCAGCGCCGCGAACGTCTGGCCGAACTTGAGAAGAAACTCAACGACGCCGGAGCCAACAACAAGGTGCTTCAACGCACCATCGAGACCCTTAAAGCACAGATTGCCGACCAGGAGGGTACGATAACATCACTGCGCAACGAACTGGCCGCCGCCAACGTGCGTATCGACGAGCTGAATTCGTCTGTCGATTCGCTCAACACCACGGTGGCCAATGTATCAAGCGAGCGCGCAGCCGCCCAGGAACGTGCCGCATCGCTCAACGCCGAACTCAACACATGCTACTATATCGTAGGCACCAACAAAGAGCTCAAGACCAAGAAGGTAATTGAGTCGGGATTCCTGCGCAAGACGAAAGTGCTCCCCGGTCAGGTCGAGACCGCGGCCTTCATCAAAGCCGACAAGACCACGCTGACTTCCATTCCCCTCTACTCTCACAAGGCAAAGGTCATGACCAACCAGCCCGCATCTTCCTATCAGATTGTCGAGGGAACCAACGGCATGAAGACTCTCAAGATTACCAACCCCGGGCAGTTCTGGGAGAAATCGAACTTCCTTGTTATCAAGACCGACTGACTTGACATTAAACAATCATAACGGAATATCATGATGAATCGCGGCCCGGCATTACGCCTGACCGCGATTTTATGTTGTACAATTATGTGTGGGCCGCATACAATACGCGGAAGTTTGACTATATTTGCCACACGCTAACCAGTCACATCGCACATGACAGCCCAAGATTACAAAAAAGTCATCGCCGACATATACCATGAAGTGCTCCCTCTGCGGGGGCGCGGCAAAGTGGCCGACTATATACCGGCACTGGCCGAGGTTGATCCACGGCAGTTCGGCATCGCGCTTGAAACCATTGACGGTGCCACCGTGACAAAAGGCGACGCGCATACATGTTTTTCTATACAGAGTATATCCAAGGTATTCACGTTCGCCATGGTGATGAGCCACATCGGCGAGGAGATATGGCAGTCGGTTGGACGCGAACCCTCGGGAAATCCCTTCAACTCGCTCGTGCAGCTCGAATACGAGAAAGGCATCCCGCGCAACCCGTTCATCAATGCCGGCGCACTTGTGGTGACCGACCGACTGATGGAGCTTTACAGCCGCCCGAAAGAGGCGATACTGAACTTCGTGAGGAGCCTGTGCGGAAACGACGACATCTACTATGACCGGCGCGTGGCACAGTCTGAGTTGAAACACGCCGACCGCAACCGCGCGCTCGCCTACTTCATGCGCAGTTTCGGCAACATCTATAACGATGTCGATGCACTGATAGACGTATATTGCCACCAGTGCGCCATTTCCATGAACTGTGTCGACCTGGCACGGGCATTCATGTTCCTTGCCAACCGTGGCATAAACCCCGTCGACGGGCAACGCATCCTCACGGCAAGCCAGGCCAAACGCCTGGGAGCGCTGATGCTCACCTGCGGCTTTTATGACGAATCGGGCGACTTCGCTTTCCGCGCGGGATTACCGGGTAAAAGCGGTGTCGGCGGCGGTATCGTGGCATATCTGCCCGAACAGCTGTCGATTGCCGTCTGGGGGCCGGAGCTCGACCTCCACGGCAACTCCCTGATGGGGATAGAGACCCTTGAGCGTTTCACCACCGAAATATCCAGCTCGATTTTCTGACTCCACTATAATGTTACAGATACGGCAGGATGCCCAATATGGGCATCCTGCCGTATCTGTAACATTATATGTGTGGGGATTAGTTGGCGAGGGTGGCGTACTCAGAAGAGTAGCGGAACATCTGGGGCAGGTATTCCTCGTCGTAGCTTATCGTGACATCAGTGATTGTGCCGTCGGGAGCCGTCACGGCTGTGTAGACGGGATTCACAAACCCTTTGTAGGGGGCAATGTCAAGACGCGAGTAGCGGTCGAGAACCTCGCGGTGCAGTTCGGGGTCAACCTTGACTGCATACTGCTCGACCAGGCGTTCGCCGGCGGCATAGTCGCCTTCTGACTTGATGCGCTGTATTTCGGCAAGGAGCTGACCGAACAGATCGCGGAGCTTACGGTAGTCATTGATCTGCACGTATGTCTTGCCGTCGCGTTTCACAAGCTCTACAACATTCTCTTTTTTACCATGTTCGAGCGCCCAGGCAGCGATGAGCTGACGGTTGCGCATGTGAGCCTCCTCGATATCGGCGCCCGGGGTGATGCGCATGAGCTGTGTCATGAGGCCGTTGAGCATGTACTTGTAATATTCGGCCTTGTAAGCGTCAGGATTGTCGAGCAGACCGAGCTCAAGCAGTTTCGGGTCGGCCAGATAATAGAGCGCGAACAGGTCGGCGCGGGCCTCCTCAAGCGTGGAACCGTGAGCTTTGAGGGCGTCGGGGTCGACACCCGGCAGCAGACGGCCCGAACCGTGGCCGAGGCACTCGTGCAGGTCGGTGTGCATGTTGTCGGTGATGAAGAGATACTTGTCCATCAGGTCGCGTGTGGCCTGGTCAGGCACGAACTCCTCGTTGAAACCGTTGCCGTGAGCGGCATCATCGTAAGCCTGGGTAAGGTTCTCGATGGTCACAGACTTCGACCCGTGGGCAGCGCGGATCCAGTTGGCGTTGGGCAGGTTTATGCCGATCGGCGACGCGGGATACGAGTCACCGGCAAGAATTGCGGCGTTGATTACCTTCGCGGTCACACCCTTCACCTTGTCGCGACGGAAACGGGGATCGACGGGCGAATGGTCCTCGAACCACTGGGCGTTGTCTGAGATGACGACGGTGCGGTGCGATGCCTCGGGGTTGCGGAAGTTCACCATACCCTCCCACGAGCCGGTCATGCCCAGAGGGTCGGTATATGATTCTATGAATCCGTTCACGAAATCAACCTGCGAATCGGTATCCTCGACCCACAGAATCGAATAGTCGTCAAACGTGCGCAGGTTGCCGGTCTCGTAATACTCGATGAGCTTTTTGATCGATGCGGCCTGGGCGTCGTTTTCGGCAAAGGGGAGCGCGGCACGCAGATTCTTAACGATACGCTCGATGGCGGGAGAATACAGACCGCCGATTCGGTACACCTCTTCGCCGATTGTACCGTCGGCCTTGCGCACCAGACGCGAGTTGAGGCCGTAGCTCACAGGCGTGAGGTCGGTGGTATCCTTGAGCGCGGCATAATATGCCTCGACTTCAGGCTGTGTCAGCCCCGGCTCATACATGTTCACGGCTGAGGTAGCAATCAGATCCTGTCCGGCGGCCTGATTAGTCATCTTCGGCATGAAAGCCGGGTCGAAAATCAGACGCATGAGGTCGGCGTAATCTTTGGTAGCGGCGCCATGTTTCCGGTCGACCGCAGTGTTGGCCTTTATCTGTGCGTCAAGCCACTCGCGTGTGAAACCGGGGATGAACTTGTCAGATGAATAATGGTGGTGCGGGCCGTTGGCAAACTCCACTTGTTTCAGATACAGCTCGAAAGCGCGGTACTGCGGGTCATTTTTGTCGCCAGTATAATTCTTGTAGACATTCTCAAGCAGATCGCGCAGCGCCAGGTTGTAGCGGCCATGCTGATCCCAGAGGATGTCGCGTCCGGCGAGGGCTGCCTCGTTGAGGTGGTAGATCAGACGTTTCTGGTCAAGTGTCAGGTTCTCGAAACCGGGCACTGCGTAACGCATTACCTCGATGTCGGCAAAACGGTCGACAACGGTGCCCGAGGGGTTGTTGGGGTCGGTAGTGTTAGCCATCATTGCTGATGATGCGGCGGCAAGCGTAAGTGCGGCGGTCGCTGTTTTCAGATGTTTCATATCGTGAGAGGGGGTTATTCAATGTAGAGCACCAGCCCCTTGAGGTATTCCCCTTCGGGGTGGCAGATGTCGACCGGATGGTCGGCCGGCTGAGTGAGCTGATGCAGAATGCGCACCTTGCGTCGGCTCTGGGCGGCGGCCGAGAATACCGCAAGGCGGAACTGCTCGCGGCTCACGGCCTGCGAGCATGAGAAGGTGAAGATTATGCCACCCGGGGCAATCTTCTCCATAGCCTTGAAATTGAGTTTCTGATAACCGCGCAGGGCGTTGCGCAGGGCGCTCCGGTGCTTGGCGAAAGCCGGCGGGTCGAGCACGATGAGGTCGTAGTCGCCCGGTTTCATGGCATCGAGGAACTTGAAGGCATCCTCGGCGTATGTCTCGTGACGGCTGTCGCCGGGGAAGTTCAGCTCTATGTTCTCGCGCGTGAGTTTCACGGCTTTCTCCGACGAGTCGACTGAATGAACCACATCCGCGCCGCCACGCATGGCGTATACCGAAAAACCGCCGGTATAGCAGAACATGTTGAGCACGCGGCGTCCGGCCGACAGCCTTTCAAGCAGAGAGCGGTTGTCGCGCTGGTCTACGAAGAATCCGGTTTTCTGTCCGCGCAGCCAGTCGATGTTGAACTTCAGGCCGTTCTCTGTGGCCGTGCAGACCTCGTCGCCACCTATGATATAATCGTTGCGCGGGTCAAGACGGGCCTTGTACGGCAGGGTGGTCTCGGACTTGTAATAAACGTTCCTGACACCAAGCCCCTCTATGCCGACCAGAGCCTGTGCGATTGTCTCGCGGGCATAGTGCATGCCCGGCGAATGGGCCTGCACGACGGCAGTCGGGCCGTAGATGTCGACCACCAGGCCCGGGAGGAAATCACCCTCGCCATGCACCAGGCGGAACGCGTCGTTGTCGGGCCGCTGAAGATTCAACGTGCGGCGCAGGCGGTAAGCCTCGGTGAGACGCCGGCTGAAGAACGCGGCGTCTATCACGGTGTCGGCGAAGTCGAGCATGCGCACGGCAATAGAGCCGATCTGATAGTGCCCGACACCGATAAACCGGCCGTCGGCCGCCACAACGCCTACCACATCACCCTCGGCCACGCTGTCGGGCACCTCGGTTGCGAGCGCCCCCGAGAAGACCCAGGGGTGGAAACGGTCAAGCGATTCTTCTTTGCCTCGTTTTAGTTTCAGGTTCGTCATTTCAGTACAAAACGGTAAAGGTCATTGAAATTGGCATAGATCAGCAATGCTATCAGGAAGAGCATGCCGGCCGTCTGCGCGTATTCGAGGAATTTGTCTGAGGGCGCCTTGCCCGATATTATCTCCCACAGCAGGAACATCACATGGCCGCCGTCAAGCGCCGGGATGGGGATGATGTTCATGAATGCGAGGATAATCGAAAGGAAAGCGGTGAGTTCCCAGAATGTGCGCCAGTTCCAGCGCTCGGGGAACATACTGCCGATGGCACCGAAACCGCCCACACTCTGCGCGCCCTCTTTGGTGAAGAGGTGCTTGAGCGAGCCTACGTATGTCACCAGGAAACTGGTGCCGTTCTTCACCCCCACAGGTATGGCCTGGAGCAGGGAATACTTGTTCACGCAGATCTCGAAGATTTCCGTGGGAGGCTTCAGCTCGAACCCGAGCTTGCCCGCGCCGTTGGGCACCGCCGTCACATGGATGGTGTCGGCGCCGCGCAGAAGTGTAATGTCGGTCTGGCGTCCGGCATTCTCAAGCAGAGCCGGTGACAGTTCGGTGAAAGCCGGTGTGGGTTTGCCGTTGACGGCGATGATGCGGTCATCGGTTTCGAGACCGGCCTCTGCGGCAGGTTCGCCCGGCATGACACGTTTCACGTATGCAGGCACACGCAGGGCCATGAAACCTTTTTCAGACACTTTCGTCACGGCCTGCGGGGGCAGGTCGATCACCACGGTATCCTTATACCCCTGTCCGCGCACCACAGTCACGGTCTTGCCGTCGAGGATATGGTAGAGCGCCATCATGTCGTTGCTGTCGAGAGGTTTGCCGTCAGAGGCGATGATTATATCGCCGTTGCGGAAACCCATTTCCTGCGCCTGCTCGGTAAAGTCATACCCTTCTGTGGCGTTCTGGATAGGGATATATTTCTCGCCCCAGTACCAGGCTATTCCGGCATAGATTATTATGGCGAGGATAAAGTTGTTTATAACGCCGCCGGTCATGACGAAAAGGCGTTGCCATGCCGGTTTGACGCGGAACTCGTCGGCTTTCGGAGGGAGAGCCATCTGCTCCTTGTCCATCGACTCGTCGATCATGCCGGCGATCTTGACGTAGCCACCCAGAGGCAGCCATCCTATGCCGTAGACGGTCTTGCGCCAGCCCGACATTTTCGCATCGCCGCTGCGGTCGCGGCCCACACGGAACGATGCCAGCTGATGCTCCTCCTCCCGGTCGGTGTCGTTGCCGTCGGCATCTTTTTTCTTCTTCGACCAGGTGCCCAGGCGCAGTGTGCCCTTGGCGGGGTCATACTGCACGAGCGAGAACCAGGGGTTGAAGAACAGATAGAATTTCTCGACACGTATCTTGAAAAGACGTGCCCAGAAATAGTGTCCGAGCTCATGGATGGTCACAAGCAGTGACAGGGCAGCCACAAGCTGCAAGGCTTTTATCCAGAATGTTTCCAAATTTTCCTGTTGCTATTGATTTGTATGTATAAAAACGGGGTCAGACACCGCATGCCACAAGATCCGCAGCAATGCGGCGTGCCCGCGCGTTTGACTCCACATAGTCGTCAAAAACGGGAGCGGCGATAAATTCGGCACGCTCAACAGTCTCGCGGATAAGTGGATATATCTTCACGAACGGGAGATTCCCGGCAAGGAACGCAGCCACGGCAATCTCGTTGGCGGCATTTATGACACATGCCGTGTTGCCGCCGCGCTCAAGGGCATAATGCCCCAGGGTGAGGCCGGGAAAACGCCCGGTATCAGGTTTCTCGAACGTGAGCGTGGCCAGGCGGTCGAATGTAAGCGGCGACTCGGGGGTGGCGAGGCGGTTGCCGTCGCCGAGCGCCAGACGTATCGGCATACGCATGTCGGGCATGCCGAGCTGAGCCTTTACGGCGCCGTCGTTGAACTCGACCATTGAATGAACCACCGACTGCGGATGCACCAGAGCGGTAATCTGCCCGGGCTCGACACCGAACAGCCAGCGTGCCTCGATAATCTCGAACGCCTTGTTGACCATCGATGCCGAATCTATGGTGATTTTGGCACCCATCGACCAGTTGGGGTGACGGAGCGCGTCGGCCACGGTGACGTTGGCCAGTTCCGAGGCCGGCGTGTTGCGGAACGGACCACCCGACGCGGTGATGATCAGACGGCGCACAGACTTTCGGTCTTCGCCCATCAGACACTGGTAGATGGCCGAATGTTCCGAATCGACCGGTATCACGCGCGACCGCGAGGCGGCAAGGCGGCGGTTCACCAGATCGCCGGCCACTACAAGGGTCTCCTTATTGGCCAGTGCGATGTCTCTGCCGGCCGAGATAGCCGCCAGCGTCGGTTCCAGCCCGCTGTACCCTACCGTAGCGGTGACCACAGTGTCGAAGTCGATGCCGGTCATCGAGGCAATGACAGCCTCGCGCCCGGCGCCCACGGCGATGCCATGGGGCGAGAGAGCATCCTTAAGGGCCTGATACTTCGTCTCGTCGGCGATTATGGCCATACGGGGTCTGAACCTGATTGCCTGCTCGGCAAGCTGGTCAACCCTGCTGCCGGCTATGAGCACGGCAGCCTCGAACCGGTCGGGATATTCGGCTATGACGTCAAGGGTCTGACGGCCTATGGAGCCTGTCGAACCCAGTACGGCTATGCGTTTACGTTGATTCTCCATCTCTGTGCGGAACGGTTGACGTGTCAGATCTCGCCGACAATCTCGTTTATGTCTGCAACGCCGTGTCTGCGGCACCACTCGGCCATCCACTCCACGATTTCGGCACAGACGGCGGGATTGAGGAAATTCGCGGTACCTACCTCCACGGCACGTGCGCCGGCGAGCATGAACTCAATGGCGTCGCGCCCGTTGCAGATGCCGCCCAGTCCGACTACCGGAATCCTCACAGCCTTGGCCGTCTGCCATACCATCCGCACGGCAACCGGACGAACCGCCGGCCCCGACAGGCCACCCGTGACGGTGGAGAGGCACGGCTTGCGGCGCTCGACATCAACGGCCATACCCATCATGGTATTGATGAGCGAGACGGCATCGGCACCCTCAGCCTCGGCAGCGCGGGCTATCTCGGTTATGTCGGTCACGTTGGGCGACAGTTTCACAATCATGGTGCGCGGCCACGCCTCGCGGACGGCTTTTGTCACGGCTGCGGCTCCGGCGCATGTTGTGCCGAACGCCATGCCCCCCTGTTTCACGTTAGGGCACGAGATATTTATTTCAATAGCCTTGACACCGTCGAGCGGCGCAAGACGGCGGGCGACCTCGGCATAGTCTTCAGGCTTTGAGCCGCTGACATTCACCACAAGGTTCGAGTCGTAATTCTTTATTTCGGGGTAGATGTGCTCTATGAGGTAATCCACACCCTTGTTCTGAAGCCCCACGGCATTGAGCATGCCCGAAGGTGTCTCGGCCATGCGCGGATAGGGGTTGCCCTGGCGCGGTTCGAGCGTGGTGCCCTTGATTATATACGCGCCCAGGGCCGACATCGGCATGAAATCGGTAAACTCGGTGCCGTAGCCGAATGTGCCCGAGGCGGTCATTACGGGATTGCGCATCGACATGCCGCCGATTTCCACTGCAAGTCTCACACCCGTATTTGTGTCAGTATTCATTGATCGGTCTTTTTATGACAGCGGGATACCGCCGGTTATTCCCAGGTCAGCTGGTTTATATTGAAAACAGGGCCTTCGGTGCAGACGCATACGTTACCCTTGACTGTGTTCTCGACACAGCAGAGACAGGCGCCGAGTCCGCAGGCCATCATGTTCTCGAGCGAAACCTCGCACGCCGAGCCCGAGTTACGGGCGGCACGGGCCACGCCCTTCATCATGGGTGCCGGGCCACAGCAGTAAACCATATCCCAGCGGCGTTCGCCTGCGAGTGCCGAATGATTGTGGGCGAACCCTTTTTCGCCGTCACTGCCGTCGTCGGTAATTGTAAGCACATCGCCGACAGCGGCGAAACGGTCAACAAGCAGAAGTTCCTCGCGTGTACGCGCCGCCAGCAGGAATGTGGGTCGGCCGCCGCGGGCCTTTATCTCCTTGCCCAGCATATAGAGCGGTGCCACACCTACTCCGCCGCCCACAAGCAGACAGCTTTTGGCGGGGTTCTCAGGCAGGGTGAAACCGTTGCCGAGCGGAAGTATCATGTTCACTTTGGCGCCCAAAGGTAGGTCGCACAACCGGTTCGAGCCGTCACCGGCACGGCGCACAAGCAGACTCAACGAGCCGGTGGCCGCGTTGGCGTCGTTGATCGAGATAGGACGGCGCAGGAATGTCGACGCAGAATCGTCGACGCGCACCTGCACGAACTGGCCCGGCCTGATACCTTCGGGTACAGGCCCGTTGAAAGTCAGTAATGTGAACCGGTCGGTAAGCCGGCGGTTCTCGACGACCGTGAAGTCGGCGATGATTTTCCGGGTCTCCTCCATCAGCATGCCTTGAAACTCATGTCGAGACCTTTCACAGAGTGCGTGAGGGCACCGACAGAAATGAAATCCACACCGGTCTCGCCATAACTGCGCAGGGTGTCGAGGGTTATGCCTCCCGACGATTCTATTTCGGTGTGGCGGTTGTTGGCCTTGTCGTCGGCGCGTATGATCTCCACGGCGCCGCGTGTGCGTTCAGGGGTGAAGTTGTCGAGCATGATGCGGTCGACATTCTCGGCAAGCGCCTGACGGATTTCATCCTCGTTGCGCACCTCCACCTCGATCTTGAGGTCCTTGCCGTTTTCGGCGCACCATTTGCGGGCCGCCTCTACGGCATTGTGGATGCCGCCGGCGAAATCAACATGGTTATCCTTGATGAGAATCATGTCGAAAAGCCCGATGCGGTGGTTCTCGCCCCCGCCGATCTTCACAGCGTCTTTCTCAAGCAGACGCATGCCCGGGGTAGTCTTGCGCGTATCGAGCACCTTGGTCGCGAGACCTTCGAGACGGCTCTGATATTTGGCCGTGACGGTGGCGATGCCGCTCATGCGCTGCATGATGTTGAGCATCACACGCTCGGTCTGCAGCAGAGAGCGCACAGGACCGTCGACTACAAAAGCCACGTCACCCGGTTTCACATGGGCGCCGTCGTTGATATACACGGTCATTTTCAGAGAGGGGTCGAACTTCTCGAACACCATGCGTGCGATTTCAACACCGGCAAGTATGCCCTCTTCCTTCACGATGAGTTTCTGGCGCCCGAGCTCGTCGGCCGGGATTGTAGAGAGTGTGGTTGCGTCGCCGTCGCCGAAATCCTCGGCGAAAGCAAGCGTCAGCAGATCGTCAATCAGTTCCTGACGTGATTTCATATAGATGCTTTCTTGGTTTTGCTAATTATATTATCTTTGTGCAAAATTACAGAAAAAACACAAGTTCTCAAAGATTTGTGCCGGGTTTGTAGCCTGCCGCACGACAATGCGACGCTCTCGCGCCACATGACTCGCACCGAGACTCGTGTGCAACCGGAATATGAAGATAACTTTCATGATGGTGGGAAAAACCACCACATCATACCTGCGCGACGCGGCCGACGGCTATCTGGCACGCGCCGCGCGCTACATGCCGCTCGAAACCGTAGTCATTCCCGATGTCAAGGCCACAAAAAAATCAACGCCCCAGGCCCAGAAAGAGGCCGAGGGGCGTGAGATTCTTGCACGTCTGAAGTCTGACGACCGCCTGATACTGCTTGACGAGCGCGGCAAGGAGTTTACATCGAGGCAGCTGGCCGAATACATCGACAACGCCGCCAACTCGGGGCTGCGCAACCTTGTGTTCCTTATCGGCGGCCCATACGGTTTCTCGCCCGAAGTATACGCCCGGGCGAACGGGCAGGTGAGCCTGTCGCGGATGACATTTCCGCACGAACTGATCAGACTCTTCTTTGCCGAACAGCTCTACCGGGCGCAGACGATATTGCGCAACGAGCCGTATCACCACGACTGATGCCGCCGGGACGCGCTCAGAAAGCGTCAGTTCGATGAAGCATTGAGTACCGGCGT
>CALJBF010000261.1 GCA_938027385.1 uncultured Porphyromonadaceae bacterium
ATCATCTGATACTCTGAGACCGGCGCTTTGCAGCGCGCTGTCGCCGGAATGAGTGCGGCTGATTACCAGTGTTGTTCCAAAATTGTTGTCTATATCGGGTGCGAGCCGGGATATACCCCAGAAATCTCCGAGTGTGATGTCGGCGTGAGACCCGTGAGGATATTTGAACGGGCAACGGAAACAGGCGTCCCTGAGCGTCAGATCGGCCAGAAACGCCCTCATATATAGATTGTCGTCATGAGGTTGAGTGAAGACGGTTCCATCGCTGAACTTAACGGTAAACGAATACCCCTTCCAACCCGTTGACTTGTCGCGGAAACTTATCGATGTTATTTCCGTCGGGGATTTGCCCAGACGGGCACAGAGTTCTGAAAGATACTGTATCCAGTATTCCTGTTTCGGAGCGCCGTGACATACCACCTCAACTTTCAACAGCTGCAGATCATCGGCCGCCAGTCTGTCGATTGCGGCAATCTGGCATGGAGTGCCGCTGAATAGCACAGGGCGCCCGGCGGCCAGATCGTTTTTTGCATCTTTCAGGGCCGTGATATATTCACTGAAAGCATATTTGCTGCCACGCAGTGATTTCAGACCCTCAACCATATCGACACGGCGATGCACTATATGCCAGTCGCTGTCGAATCCGGCTCCGTAAACGACTCCTCCCCGGCTGAGAACTTCCTCGGCAAGCATTGTGAACACGCCGCCTGCCGAACTTTCCCGCCTGAGGGCCTCATCAGGATTATGTGCCGCGAATATCTTCATATCCTCACAGATCATCTGAATCTACCGGCCAATAACCGAACGGGTGCCAACAACGTGTCACGCTCATACCGGTTCATGCCGAACAGATAGAACAGAGGCAGATAAAGTGCCAGGAACACACAGATTCCGGCTCCTACATTCCACCACGACAGCTGTCCCATAACAGATATAATCCACCATCCGGCAACAGTGAGAACGACGGGCACTATGGCCATCCGGCCTATCTCACGCCAGAATGTGCCGATAGCCAGTCGTTGACATTTACGATAATATATGTTCATCGCCACCCATTGCCCTGCAAAAAGCGTCAGCCCGATGACAACCGCACAGCCTGTGGCTCCGTAACGACGTGTGACTGCAATCTGGAGCGCCAGACTCACCACCGCTATACCGAGATATAGTAATGAACGGAATCTCTGCCGGTTACGTGCAAGCAGGATGGTAATGCCGACATTCTGGATCAGCGGGCAGAGCAATGCCGCGAAGAAAATCACGGTAATCAGATACGAATCCACATAATCGGCACCTGCCCAAAGGATTATGAACTGTTTTCCAAATACGATGAACCCCGAAAGTATCAGGGCAAGGATACAGAACTGAAGGCGTCCGGTCTTGATGAACAGGTCTGAAATCTCCCGGTCATTACGCGGGTCTGTGGCCAGAACCGTGATGCGTGGCAAGAGCACCGAGTTGAACGATGTCGACATCGACATGTAGAGATTCATGAGCGTTATCGCCAACGAAAATATCGCCACTGCCACCGTACCGCTGTAAATTCCAAGCACAAACTGACCCGTTCCCCAATAGATACGGTCGACAATAGCACCCAGGAAATTCCACCAGCTGAATACCAGTATCTCTTTCAGCAAAGGTATGTTGAAATGGCCGAAATCGATCTGGATATGCAGTTTATATCTGCAATAGATAAGATTGGCAGCGAGCGTGCCGATGCTGAACACCGTCTGCACAATCACCATCGCTATGGCCTTGTAACCAATCGCGAGTACCCCAATCATAACAGCAGTGGAGAGCAATATGCGGGTAATCG
>CALJBF010000262.1 GCA_938027385.1 uncultured Porphyromonadaceae bacterium
AACTGTCGGTAATCCCCTGCGAGATCAGCGCGGTGATGGTGACCAGACTGCGGTCGCGCAACGTCAGCAGGTCGTTGCGGCTCCAGACCTCGCCGAAGAGGATGTCGTCGTTGAGATGCGCGAACTCAGACGCGAACTCGCCCAGGGCGTCGCGGCCGGCGGTCTGCACTATTTTCTGTTGTGCCATAACGGGTAAAATTGATGCTATGCTTAATACAATGGTGAGAAACACTCGGTTCATGATTAATCAGTATGTTGGTTGTTTCTGCAAAATTACATCATGTATGATAAAAAGCGGTTACCAGGAATGCGGTAATATAGACCAATTTCACAGCCATATCAGCACAATAGCGCGCCGGCAGTGACCGACCCATTCAGGCAAAAGTGATATGCCAAACCGGAAAACTGATAATTCCCGGCACATGCATTATCTGTAATTTTGCACCGGACAGAAATCAGTCCGCACACATTCACCAATCATGACAAACGTATGACAATGAGACATTCATTCCTGACTCTGCTCGTGATGGCGGCGGTATCGGCCTTCACGGCGCAGGCAAAAGACCTCGTGGCCTACTTTTCGGCCGAAGGACACACCCAGGCGGTGGCCGAACGCATCGCCGAACTCATGGGCGCCGACCTCTACCGCATCGAGGCCGCCGAACCCTACGCGGCCAATCCATACGACGACAGCGACCGCATACAGCGCGAGGCCTACAATGACCTGCGTCCGGCCGCGGCCAACCTCCCCGCGCAGGAATGGATCGACGGATATGACCGCATCTTCGTGGGGTCGCCATGCTGGTGGCACCAGCCCGCGATGGTGGTATGCACCTTCCTTGAAAACTACGACCTGAGCCGCCATATGATCATACCGTTCTTCACCTACGGCGCCACGACATACCTCAACGAGTCGATGCAGAAAATCTACCGCTGCACACCAAACTCGGTGCATGTGCCCGCAACCCTCCCTGAAGACCTCGACCCCGAGGACATCACACGCCAGGGGCGCCCCGATGACGCGGGTATCGAGATTCCCGGCAACGCCCGCGGCGTGGAGGGGTGGCTTGAACGTCTCGGTATCACAGGCTCGGGCATAGGCGAGACCGCACGGGATGCAACCGAAAACCTGCGCCTCTATCCTGTCGGTGGCGGCATGCGGCTGGAGCTTGACGAGCGCATGGCCGACAATACCGTCGACATCTTTGATACATACGGCAGGGCAATCCTCACCATGGCCGACCACACGAGCTACGCGTTCACGCTGCCCGGGCGTGCCGTCTACCTGCTCTCGGTAACCTATGGTTCAGGCAACCGCCGTGCAAACCGCAAGTTCATGTTCTGATTCCCACGCCATCGCCATGACACATAAATTACAGCTGAAAAGAGTGCTGAGCGCCACCCGTACCCTTTTTGCAACAGCCATAATGCTGCTCTCGCTGACACTGGCCTCGTGCTCGGGCAACCCGGGCGCAACCACATCGGAGGACAACCACACCGAGACCGACGCAACGGCCGATAGCTGCTATAACCCGCCACGCAAGGATCTCGGCGGCAAAGAATTTTTCTACATAGCAACATCGACCGACAAAAGCGAAGATGGCACCGACGGCGTCTTCGATGCATTCCACAGTTTTGCGGTATGTCTTTACGGCTCGGTAGAGCGCGGCATAATCAGGGGCAACGGAGTCCGCAACCGCGGCAACATCGACGGCCATCCCGCCATGGCCCGTGCCTATGAGCTGGGCAAGCAGGTATGACCCACATCAGGGTGCGGCAGAACCCCTCAAATTGTAGATAATATATTCCGGAGACAAAAGAATATGCACTTATTCTTATAGAGCCTCTAAAGGCAACAGCCTTGGACTTGCGATAGTCGAAACCGTCTGCGACGTTCACCAATGGGATATAAGATATGACTTTGTATCCGGCAGCTATCTGTTCACGGTTGTACTGAACTGCATGATTCAGAAGTGGGCCACAAATTCAAGCACAATTTTATTCTGTTCGGATATTGAAGGAACAACACCCTTGTTGTAAAGATACTGTTCGTAATTCAGCCGGATATCGGCTTGAAGTGCACCTTTCCCCATGTTCAGTGTCAATCCGCCGGTCAGTCGGTGGCGTTCCGGATCATCGGTTTTAAGAAATCCGGCATCATCTTTCTTACCGTTGCTGTGGTCCGACATATAGTCATACCTGCCTAAAAACGACAAAGCCATGTTGTTCCTTTTGAATGGAAACCTATATGCCGCAAACGCATCAACGTCATTGACCGGATTGAAAGCGCGGTGTGAATAATGCTTTCGCAGATATTCCGCCTCTATATGCCAGCGGGAATTTTCCCAATAGACGCCGCCGTCATACATATATATGTTGACATCCGCGGCACCGGCTTTCTGGCAACTCAGCACGAGATTGAATTGCCGCCACAGGCAAATCTGCGATTTGAATGAGAAATTATAATTTGATGTCCAGAAGTGTTTCTGGTTGGTCAGCCCCGAACCGTTTAAGATGCCCCCTTCCAGTGTCACCGGTACCTCGGCTCCGACAGTCCATGATGCGGAGGCACCAACATCCCTGACATTTCCCACCTGTTTGGCTATGAAAGAACGGTTGGCGAAATACT
>CALJBF010000263.1 GCA_938027385.1 uncultured Porphyromonadaceae bacterium
CGACAGTTTCCATATCGTGTAGGCTGGATAATTGACCTCGGTCATCCCCTCCGACACATCGTAATAGTTGCGGTATTCCACATTGCGCACGCCCGAAAGCACCCGGCCGCTCAGCACGACGTTCAGGCCGTAAAAATCAGAGAATTTCTTCTCCCAGCCGAACCGTGCGGTAAGCGAATGGCGGCGCGCCGGGATATACTGGCTGGCCACCTCGTTGCCGTCGCGGTCGGCGGGTGTATGCTCGCATGTCAGTGCATAGACCACGCGTGCCGAGAGGCCGTTGGCCCACCGCGCCTGCAGGTTCAGCTCGCCACCCCACACGCTGTAATCGCGCAGGTTCACGTAATCGAGATATAGCTGTGTGGCGTCGTCAGGGCGGTAATAGGGCACGCCCGTGGTGATTCGGTTGCGGATGTCGTTGTAATACCCCGAGAGGGTGACCGAATAATTGCCGTGCGTGTATTCGGCCGAGAGCGTGAAGTTGTGGCTGTCCTCGGGTTTGAGATCCGGATTGCCGTTCACGATCCATATTCCCGCCATATCGAACCGGTAATATTTCTCTTTCATCGTGGGGGCGCGGAAACCCATGCCGTACCCCATACGCAGCGTGAGGTCGTACCGCGGGCGGTAGCACGCATTGATTTTCGGTGTCACGCGCGAGTTCCGTCCGTCTGAGAAATAGTCATAGCGCAGCGCGCCCACCACCTCCCAGCGGGGGTCTATGATCAAGTCATATTGCGCGAACACATCCCAGGAATTCTGCGAACGGTCGGGGTCAGTGAGCTTGGTGTTCTTCATGAAGTCGCGCATGAAGTCGGCCCCGGCCGACAGACGGTCACCCCCGGCGAATGTATGCGTGTAGAGGCCGCGCACCGAATTCTGCACGTTGCTGTAGTCACGCACGTCGAGGTGCGAGATACGGTACAGTACCGACTTGTCGTACTGGTCGAACGAATACGACATTTCAAGCCTGTCGGCCGGGGTAATGCCCCACTCGCCGCGGAGCCCGGCACTGTAATCGCGGTACCGCTCGGGGGCGTCCTCGTTTCTCGGCAGCTGCTTGAAATAGAATCCCGCGCGGGCCGACAGCGAGATGTTGTCGGCCGGCATGAATGTGAGCCGGTCGCGCACGTTCCACACCTGATTGCCGTAGACGGTGGTGAAGACCCTGGTTACGGGATTGGGTGCACTGCGCACGTTGTAATTGTCGACCGAGAAACGATAACCCGACAATTCGTTGCTCAGATATTTCCCCTTCGCGCCCACCGACAGGCTGTAACGCTGTTCGTTATGCCGGGCCAGACGGGCCGAGGCGCCCACGCGCCAGGGCCGCGCGGCCCTGCGGGTTATGATGTTGACCACGCCGCCACCGGCACTGCTGCCGTAGAGCGCCGACGACGCTCCCTTCACAATCTCGATATGGTCGACATCGGTCATGTCGATGCGGCTGAAGTCCACATCGTCCATTGTCTCGCCGGCAAGCCTCTCGCCGTCGACCAGGAAAAGCACCGACTGGCCCCCCTGGCCGTTGAAGTTCAGGTGCGTCTGCTGGTTCATGGCATACGAGAACTCCACGCCGGGCAATTCCTGCCGCAGAAGATCCTCTATGTCGGTGGCGTCGGCGGCCGCGATATCCCTGGCCGTGATCAGGCGTGTCTGCACCGGGGTATCCTTGAGTGCCCTCGGCGCACGGGTAGCCGTCACCACAATCTCGTTCAGGTCAATCCAGGGGTCATACATGCCGACGGTGTCAGCAGGTTCCGCGACATTGCCGTCCCCGGCATGAGCCGGAGCCGCCAACACAATACATTGTGCGAACAGTGCGGCGGCAATCATATATCTGACGTCAAATCTCATAAGGGGTATCTGTAATCAATGGTGAGACAGCATTTCGTGCCGGTAGCGCTCTGGTAGTCAACAAGCCTGAGAGCCGCCAGCGAGCCGTCGGCCAGACGCAGGATGAACACGCGGCCGTCATGCGTGAAAGCAGGGGGCATCGGCGGTATGTCTATGGTCAGCCATGACGACAGCACATTGTTGATTTCTATCCCCTGATTGCCTATAAGTCCGAGCAGCATCCGTTCCTGGATAGACCACACATCTTTCTCGTTCCATTCGTCGGCGACAAACTCAAGGTTCGCGAGTTCACGGGAATCGGCAGGGAGTTCGTCGAAAGAGCGGAATTCAGTGCAGGCCACGGCGCCTCCGCGGGTGCGCACGTTGTTGCGGTGCACGGCGAAAGTCCAGTCGTCAGGCTCGGGCTGCGCGGCAGTGTGATAGAAGTCGCGGAACTCGTTCCGGCCTATCCCCTCGCCGAACACATCGTACCAGTAGGTGTATATTCCGGTATGCGGTTTTTCGGTACCGGCGGCATCCGTCGGCTCCATGGGAATTGCGGCAGATTGCCAGAGCGACGAGGGGTCGAACGACGGATCGGCAGCCACGGCCTCGCCGACAGCCTTCAGGTCTATGTAATGCCATTCGCCCCAGTCAGAGGCATCGACATACAGCTGCCCGGCCACAGTGGTTTTCGCCTCTTCGGGCGCCTCGTCATAGATACCGTTGAATATGCCGTCGCACGATGGCGACACTACCGCGAGCATCGCCATCGCAACCGACGTCATTATT